>DATAEG010000137.1:0-11889 GCA_036258135.1 Jatrophihabitantaceae bacterium
CCGGTAATTGCGCACGTGCAGCGAGCGGAGCATTCCGGCGGCGTCGCCCGGTCGACGGGTGTGTTGACGAGGCCGATCAACGCCCGCGCCCCGGCTCGCGTCCGACGGTTGGGCGTCCGTGGTGCGGGTGAGGAGACGTTCGAGGGGAGCCAAGGTCATCGACGAGCCAGCTTCTCCAACACGGGTGCGGCGGCGCGCAGCGCAGCGCGCTCGTCAGCGGTCAGGAGGGCCAGCCGCCGAGCCAGCCATTCCGTCCGGGCCCGGCGCGTGGACAGGACCAGTTCGCGTCCGGCTGAGGTGCTCGAGATGAGGACCTGGCGCCGGTCCACCGGGTGGATGGCCCGCTGGACAAGCCCGCGGTCCTCGAGGGCCGCGATGATCTTCGTCATCGACGGCGGCTGGACCCGCTCCCGCTCGGCCAACTCACCCGCCGTCAACGGGCCGTAGTGGTGCACGGTGCCGAGGGCGGCCAACTGGCCGATCGGGACGGACGCGTCGGACCGCTCCTGGCGCATCAACCGCGTCAGGCGCAGCAACGGGCCGCGCAAGCCGTCGGCCAGCTCCGCCGTCCGCATCCGGGGGGCCATCGTGGTCATACCTTTAGTTTACCTAACGACATAATCGCGGTCCAGCCGGCGACGAGCGGGTAGTAGCGTTTGCTGCATGCAGCTGCCGCCGATGCTGACCGGCACGCGACCGGCGCCTCAGCCGCCGCCGGTGCACACGCGGACGGTCCTGCTGACGGGTACGGCGCTGTGGTTCATCGCCTTCGTCGTGCTGCTGCCGTTCTGGAACTGGCTGGGCGAGCATGATCACCGGATCTGGCTATGGACATGCCTGGCCGGCTGGCTGCTCGGCCTGGTCGGCCTGGCGATCTTCCGCAAGCACCGCGGCGAAGGGCGCGCGGTCGACTAGGGCGTGTCTCCAGTTCCTGCTCGTCGCGAGCGGCGGTCGGGCGGCGCGTGGCGAGGCCGACGAGGAGCTCGTACCGGTGGGTACGTGCGACGAGGAGAACGCTGCCAGGCGCCGATCCGGGCGGCGCGCAGCAAAGCGTGGAGTTGGGAGACACGCCCTAGGGCGTGACCTCGATCGACTCGTCGTCGAACACCACGCCGCCCAGTGGTTCGGAAGGCGTCACCACCGCCTCAGAATGCGCGCCGCAGCCGTAATCGAGCGTCACTACCTGCCCGTCCGCCGGAGCGAACTCGTTGGCGCACACGCCGAACCCGCCGCGCAGGGATCCGGCCAACGGGATCAGGAAGCCGCAGGTGGCGCAACGTGCTGGAGCGTTGGTGGCCATCCGCGCGGTGGCGCCGTGCACGCCCTCCGCCCAGCGCTCGCCAGCCTCGTCACGTCCGACCGGCGAGAGGACGCGGGGCCGGCCGAGGAACAGCTCGGTGGCCACGGCGTCGATAGCGGACGCATCGACGGACTCGTCGCCCGACGCGGTGTAGCCGGGCACCAAGCGGTCGTCAGCGGCCGGCGTCGGCAGCACGTCGCCGGGAGCCAGGTCGCCCGGACGCAACCGCTCCGACCACGGCAGCCAGGGCGGTGCCAGCAGGGCGTCACCGCCAGGCAGAAGCACGACCTCGTCCACGGTGGCGACCTTGGCCCGGGACGCCCGGGCCACGCTCACTGCCCAGTACCAGCCGACGTAACCGGGCAGATCGGCGGCAAAGGTGTGGGTGACGACACGCTCGGCTTCGGCGCGAACTCCGACATGAGCGCCGACCGCGTCGCCGCCGACCTCACGAGCCGCGACGTACGCCATCTCGACCGCCGCCGCGCAGGTCGCGTCCAGCTTGGGGCTCGTGTGCACGCTCACCGACACATTGTTCCACCCCATTCAGGTCGTGCGGGTGCGGCAGGATAGATGGGTGGCCAGGGACAGTTCGGGTGACCCCGCCCGTACTCCCCCGCGCTTCGGCAAGAGTGGCAACACCTCGCATCAGCGCACCCGGCCCAAGGAGCCGGAGTTCGACGCCCCGACGTACTACTCCAAGTCCGCCTCCCGTCCCGCGGTGAACCCCGCGGCGCCCGTGCCGAAGCTGTCGGTCACCCGAGCCGTGGTCGGACGCAGCAACCAAGCGGCCCGCTACGTCACCGGCAGGGTGGTGGCCGCCAGCCGGGCCGACGGTGCCGCAGAGTCCGGGCTGACCCGGCTGATCTGGAACCAGGTCCTGTCCTACAGCGCGGACGCGATGATCACGGTCGCTCTAGCCGGCACCGTGTTCTTCTCCGCCGCCCAGAGCGATCAACGCGGCAACGTGCTCGGCTACCTGCTGATCACGATGGCCCCGTTCGCGCTAGTAGCGCCGGTGATCGGCCCGGTGCTGGACCGATTCCAGCACGGCCGCCGCGTGGCGATGGCCACTAGTGCGTTCGGGCGGGCCCTGCTCGCCATCCTGATGGCCCAGAACTTCGACAACCTGTACGCCCTGTTCCCGTTGGCGCTGGGCACGCTCGTGCTGTCCAAGGCCTACAGCGTGGTCCGGGCCGCCGCCGCACCGCGACTGGTGCCCAGCGGCATGACGCTGGTGACGGCCAACGCCCGTCTGTCGCTGTTCGGTCTGGCCGCCATGCTCATCGGCGGTGGCGTCAACGGACTCATCATCAAGGTGAGCGGCTCCTACTGGCTCGGCCTCTGGCTCTCAGCGGTCCCGTTCGTGATCACCGGCATACTGTGCCTGCGTCTGCCGCCCCAGGTGGACTCCACTGCGCCTGCCCCCCGACACCCTGAGGAGCCGCCGCGTGCCGCCCCGCAGGTCCGAACGCCGCGCTTACGCCGGCTGCGCAGTTGGGCGAGCCGCGGCTACGGCCCCACGGTCGTGATGGCACTGTCCAGCGCGTGCGTACTGCGCTGGGCCACCGGCTTCCTCACGCTGTTCCTGGCGTTCTGGGTCCAGAGCGAGTCGCACGGTGTCCAAGCCGCGGGCCAGCTGGCCGCGATCGGCGCGGGCTTAGGCATCGGCAACGCCGTCGGCAACATCGTCGGAGCCCGGGTGCACCTCGGCCATCCCGAACGGCTCGTGGTGCTGTGCGCCGCGGTCGCGGCCGCGGCCTGCCTGGTCACCGCGCTGCTGTTCGGGCTCACCTCAGCGGTGATCTGCATGTTCGTCACCGGCAGCGCCAACTCGCTGGGCAAGATCGCCCTCGACGCGGTCATCCAGCGCGACGTCGGCGAGACCCTGCGCTCCAGCGCGTTCGCACGTTCCGAGACATTCCTGCAGCTGTCCTGGGTGGTAGGCGCTGCCATCGGGATCCTGTTGCCTTTGCAGCATGGCGGCCTGGGTATGGGGGTAGCGGCGGCCGTGACGAGCGTCGCGGTGCTGCTGATCCTCTTGCGAGCCCAGCTGGTGCGGATGCTGGGCGGAGGGCAGGTTCAGATCCGTCCCGAGACGACCTAGTCCGCCGCCCTTAGGCCTCGAGGTTGTCCGCGACGGCGCGCAACACCGCCGCCACCTTTCGTCCCTCGGCCCGGTCCGGGTAGCGGCCGCGGCGCAGGGAGTTGGAGACCCCATCGAGGAGCTTGATCAGATCCTCGACGATCGGGGTCATCTCGTCCGCCGGCTTCCGGGTGGCGCGTACCACCGAGGGCACCGGGTCGAGCACCCGCACGGAGAGCGCCTGCATCCCCTTGCGCCCGGCCACCACGCCGAACTCCACCCGGGACCCGGACTTGAGCTCGGTCACGCCTTCAGGTAGCACATCGCGGTGGACGAAGACCTCCTCGCCCTGGTCGTCGGCGAGGAAGCCGAAGCCCTTCTCCGCGTTGAACCACTTCACCTTGCCCGTGGGCACGGAGTCACCTCACCGTCGTCAGCTATGGCGTCAACACGAAAGGCACCGCACGCGCGGTGCCTCCGGCGTCTAGATTACTCGGTCCGGCACGTGACTTCTCCCTGCGTCAAGCGGGACGTGCGACAATCCGACGTCAAGTACCTGTATATCGGCTCTTGCGGGTGGAGGCGATTCGGCATGGCGAGCAGGAACTCGGAGACCCACTGGGATACGCCGGGGACGGCCGTGTCTGAGTTGGCCGCTCCGGCCGCGGGCGCTGCGTCCCCTTTCGGTGACGACATTGAGTTCCCGTTACCCCTGGAGGAGCTCGGCTACCACCACCCCACCCGGGCCGAACGGCCGCATCTGCCGGTGGACAGCTGATATCAGCCCTGCCGCCGCCAGCCAGCCTCGTCGACTGGCTGCGTTCCCGCTCTGACGACGATCTGGCCGAGCTGCTGGGCCATCGTCCGGACGTGGCGCTTCCCGCGCCATCGGATCTGACGACTCTGGCCAACCGGCTGGCGGTCCGCTCCTCCGTGGCCCGCGCCGTTGACGCCTTGGATGCCTTCGCGCTGCGGGTGCTGGAGGTGGTCACGCTTCTCGGCCAGGGGGCTACCGAAGCCGGCATCGCCGACTTGGTCGGTGCTGACGCGGCCGACGTGGCGTCCACCGTGCGGCGGCTCCAAGGGCGGGGCCTGGTGTGGCAGAGCGGCGTACGGCTGAATCCCGTTGGGGCGCTGCGCGAGATCCTGGGCGCGCATCCGGCCGGCCTCGGCCAGCCGCTGGCCGAGCTCTGGTCCTCGGTGCCGCTGCCGAGCGTCCGGGCCACGCTCGCCACGTTGGGGATCGATCTCGTCCGTCAGCCCGATGCCGGCGTCGCCATCGCCGCCGAGCTGGCCACCCCCGACCGGCTGCGCGACCTGCTGGGCACTCGAAGCCTCGACGAAAAGGCGCTGCTCACCAACATCGCCACGGCTGGTCCCACCGCAACCTTGCCGCCCGGTCACACCCCAGCGGACGCGGATTCCGCCGCCGCGGGGCTCGCTCGGGTCGGCCTGCTCGTACCCATCGACCCGACCACGGTAGAGGTGCCCCGCGAGGTCGGCCTGTTGGTGCGGCCCGCCCCGGTAGCGGGAGGCGTGTCCCCGGCACCGCCGGCCGTCGAGCTGGGCCCGCCCGACCACACAGCCGTGGACAGCACCGGCGTCACCCAGGTCCTGGAGGTCACCCGGCAGGTGGCCGCGTTGGCCCGAAGCTGGAGCGACGACCCGCCGCCCGCGCTCCGGGCCGGCGGGCTGGGCGTTCGCGAGCTGCGCCGGACGGCCCGTGAACTGAACGTCTCGGAAGGGCAGGCCGCCCTGCTGGCCGAGATTGCGGCCGCCGCCGGCCTCGTCGCCCCGAGCGCCACCATCCCGCCGCACTACATCCCGACCACCGACATCGACACCTGGACGACCCTGCCGCACCCACAGCGTTGGCGTCGGCTGGCCGAGACCTGGCGCGACATGAGGCGCCAGCCGTCCCTGGCCGGCGCCCGCGACGACCGCGGCCGGCTCATCTCGGTGCTCAGCGTGGACGTCGAGCGAGCCAACGCCCTCACCAGCCGGCGCGCAGTCCTTGACATCCTGTCCGGGCTGAAGCCGGGCGCACGGCCGAAGGCGAGCCAGGACATCCTGGCGCTGCTCGCCTGGCGCGCGCCGCGCCGAATCTCGAGCATGCGCGTGGGCGCCGTTGCTGCGCTCGCCGAAGCCGAAGCTCTCGGCATCACCGGGGGCGGGGCGCTGACCACGTTCGGACGGCATCTCATCGCCGGCGACGGCGCAGCCGCCGAGCTGGCGTTGGCGGAGGCCATGCCCGCCGCCGTGGACGAGTTCCTTCTCCAGCCCGATCTGACCGCGGTCGTGCCCGGGCCGCCCAGCCCCGCCTTGGCCGAGGCCCTCGCGATGGTCGCCGACTTGGAGTCCAGCGGCGGCGCGCAGGTGTGGCGGCTCACGCCGGACTCGATTCGCCGGGCCATGGACTCGGGCGCGTCGGCCGACGAGCTGACGGCGCTGCTCCGCACCCGGTCCCGGACGCAGGTGCCGCAGGCGCTCAGCTACCTCATCGAGGACACCGCCCGCCGATACGGGCGGCTGCGGGCGGGCGGCACTCGTGCGTACCTCCGTTGCCGCGACGAGGCTCTGTTGGATCAGGTGTGCGCGGACCCCGGGCTCGAGCCCGCGCAGCTGCACCGGGTAGCGGGCACGGTCGCCGTGAGCGGCGTCGAGCTGGATGTCCTACTGAGCCTGCTGCGCCGAGCCGGCTACGCGCCGGCGGCCGAGGACCGCAGCGGCGCGGCCCTGACGATGCGGGCCGAGCCGCCGCGAGCCCGTCCTCCGCGCCGTTCCGACCGGACGCTGGCGTCCACGGGGCTGAGTCCCGAGGCATTGGCCGAGACCGTGCGGCGCATCCGGCTCGGTGACGAGCTGGCCCGGACCGCCAGCCCGGTCAGCGTCTCCAGCTCTGTGCCCGGCGTAACGTCAGCACGGACGCTGGGTCTGCTCCGCGAGGCCATCCGCCGTGATCACCGGGTCTGGGTCGCCTACATCGAACAGTCCGGGACGACCGCGACCCGGATCATTGCGCCACTGTCGCTGGGCGGCGGTTTCCTGCGCGGCCACGACACCGAGACCCGGGAGTTCCGCAGCATCCCGCTGCACCGGTTGACCTCGGTGAACGTCCTCGACGACTGACGTCCCCGGCGCGATCGACGGCGAGTGTCGGTGCCGACTGGGACAATGGTCAGGTGACCGACGGTCCCCTCATCGTCCAATCGGACAAGACGCTCCTGCTCGAAGTCGACCACCCCTTGGCGGCCGAGGCGCGCTCGGCGATAGCCCCGTTCGCCGAGCTGGAGCGCAGCCCCGAGCATGTGCACACCTACCGGCTGACCCCGCTCGGGCTGTGGAACGCACGGGCCGCGGGGCACGACGCCGAGCAAGTCGTGGACGCCCTGGTGCGCTATTCGCGTTATGCCGTGCCGCACGCGCTGCTCGTCGACGTTGCCGACACGATGGACCGGTACGGCCGGCTACAGCTGATCAAGCACCCCACCCACGGGCTGGTCCTCGTCTCGCTGGACCGGGCCGTGCTCGAAGAAGTGCTGCGCCAGAAGAAGATCGCGCCGCTATTGGGCGAACGGATCGACACGGACACCGTCGTCGTCCATCCGTCCGAGCGTGGACGGTTGAAGCAGGCGCTGCTGAAGGTCGGCTGGCCCGCCGAGGACCTCGCCGGCTACGTCGACGGCCAGGCCCATCCGATCGCGCTGCACGAGGAGGGCTGGGCGCTGCGCGACTACCAGAAGCAGGCGGTGGCCAACTTCTGGGCCGGTGGCTCGGGCGTCGTCGTGCTGCCCTGCGGGGCGGGCAAGACGCTGGTCGGCGCGGCCGCCATGGCCGAGGCCTCGGCCACCACCCTCGTCTTGGTGACGAACACGGTCGCCGGACGTCAGTGGAAGCGCGAGCTGGTGGCCCGGACGTCCCTCGCCGAGGACGAGATCGGCGAGTACTCCGGCGAACGCAAGGAGATCCGTCCCGTCACGATCGCCACCTACCAGATCATGACGACCCGGCGGCAGGGTGAGTACCGGCACCTGGCCATCTTCGACGACCACGACTGGGGCTTGATCATCTACGACGAGGTACACCTGCTGCCGGCGCCGATCTTCCGGCTCACTGCCGACCTTCAGTCCCGGCGCCGGCTCGGCCTGACCGCCACCCTGATCCGCGAAGACGGCCGCGAGGGCGACGTGTTCTCGCTCATCGGTCCCAAGCGCTACGACGCCCCGTGGCGCGACATCGAGTCGCAGGGCTGGATCGCGCCCGCCGACTGCACCGAGGTGCGCGTCACGCTCACCGACGCCGAGCGCATGGAGTACGCGGTGGCCGAGCCCGAGGACCGCTACCGCATCGCGGCCACGGCGCACACCAAGCTGTCGACAATCGAGGCGATCGTGAACCAGCACCCGGACGACCAGATCCTCGTGATCGGCGCCTACCTCGACCAGCTCGAAGAAGTCGCGGCCCATCTCGGCGACCTGCCGATCATCCAGGGCTCGACCACCAACCGGGACCGCGAGCGGCTATACGACGAGTTTCGTCGGGGCGAGCAGCGCGTGCTCGTGGTGAGCAAGGTGGCCAACTTCTCCGTCGACCTGCCGGAGGCCGCAGTGGCCGTGCAGATCTCGGGAACGTTCGGTTCGCGGCAGGAGGAGGCGCAACGTCTGGGCCGGGTCCTGCGACCCAAGTCCGACGGACGGCAGGCGCACTTCTACACCGTTATTTCGCGCGACACCATCGACGCCGACTACGCCGCGCACCGGCAACGCTTTCTGGCCGAGCAGGGCTACGGCTACACGATCATCGACGCCGAAGACCTGCTGCGCCCACTCTGACACCGCACGATCCTGCCTCGCTCCTGGCCCGGAGGTGATGCCGTCGCCGGGCCCCCGATGGCAGCCGACATGGTGAAGCCGATTCCGATCGGAATCGCTCTGCGGCCGGGAGACTCGCGGATCCACGGGATCCAGCAGGCCGTCAAGGCATGTATGACAACGGGGCCATGGGCCTGACCTTGACGAGGTGGAAGTTCAACCGTTACACCATCAATCCGTGAATGAACCCGTCCGCCCCGAGCCAGACCTGAAGGACTGGACCTGGACGCTTCGCGAACGCTGCCCAGATTGTGGTTTCGCCGCGGCCGACACTCGGCCGGCCGATGTTCCGACGATCGTCGAGGACGTCGTCGCAAGGTTCAGCGATCGGCTCGGCGCCGACGACGCGCAGACTCGTCCCGCCCCGGCCACCTGGTCACCGACCGAGTACGCCTGCCATATCCGCGACGTCTGCGTGATATTCAACGGTCGGTTGCAGGCCATGCTGACCGAGGACGACCCGCAGTTCGCCAACTGGAACCAGGACGACACCGCGATCGAGCGACGCTACTGGGCGCAGGACCAGGCTCAAGTCCGCGTTGAGCTGGCGGTCGCGGCGAACCAGATCAGCGAGACGATCCGCAGCGTGCGTCCCGGCCAGCTCGACCGGTCTGCACGACGTTCTGACGGCTCGGTCTTCACCGTCGAGACCCTCGTTCAGTACTTCGCGCACGACCTGGTACATCACGCCTACGACATCGGCGCGTAAAGGGACGCCACCGGGGCCACCGCCGTGGCGATGGCCGTGGTGAGCGGGACGACCAACACGAGGGCGATCGCACCGATCAACCCGGCGACGATCGCCGGCCCGAGGGCGTCACTAGACAGCACGTCACCGACGGCCTGGTCGGTAACCGCGAACAGCAGCAGCACCGGCAGTGCCGCCCCGGCGTAAGCGAGCACCAACGAGTAGACGGTCGAGGCGATGTGATCGCGGCCGATGCGCATCCCCGAGCGGAACAACCGCCGCCGGGTGAGCGTGGGGTCGGCGCTGGAGATCTCGAAGACGGCCACCGACTGGGTGACCGTCACGTCGTTCAGCACGCCCAGCGCGCCGATCACCGTGCCGCAGAGCAGCAGACCCGCCACTGTCGAGCGGGAGCCAAGGGCGGCGAGAGTGCCGGCTTCGTCACTGGACGTGCCGGTGAAGTGCAGGGCGTGGATGGTGAGCATCGACAGCACCGCCGCCACGCCCATCCCGGCCAGCGTGCCGATCAGGGCGGCACCGGTATAGGTGGAAATGCCGTGCGCCAAGGGCAGGACCACCACCGCGATGGTGGTTCCGGCGACTAGGGCGACCAGCGTCGGTGAGCGGCCGTCCACCAGCGCGGGGATGACGAACACGACCAGCACAAACCCGGCGAAGACCAGTCCGATCATCGCCATCAGCCCGCGCAGCCGGCCCACCACCAGCACGACCAACGCGAACAGAGCCGCCAGCAGGAGCATGGGCGTACGGCGACCGATGTCGGCGAACTCGTAGACCGCGCCCGCGCCGGAGCTGGTGCGATGCATGCGGATCTGCTCGCCAACCCGCAGCTTCGGATCGGTGGCGCCGGGCTGGAAGGTGAGCGTCGTCGACCCGCCTCGGCCCGCACCGCTCGTGACTTTGACGTCGACGACCTTGATGCAGCCGTTGGTGCAGTCCAGCTTGGCGGAGAGCACCCGGCCGCTCACGATCTGGCCGCCGAGGCCCGAACCGGTCACCTTTTCCGGCCAGAGGAGGACCAAACCCGCGATCGCCGCGGCGATGCTGAGCAGGACGACAACGAGGATGATCATCGCACCGCGAGGACGGGCGGTCGGCAGACGATGACGGTGCGAGGGTGGCCCGACCCGTTGGGGGGAGTCGATGTGAGTGGGCATGCCTCATCGTGGCAGCCCTGCCTACGGAAAGCGCCAGGGCGGCCCCGGCGAAACCGGGACCGCCCTCGATCGCTACTGGACCCCAACCCTTTCGGGGTCCCCAACAAACTTCGAGCGAAGTGAGAAGTGTGGCGGGGTTAGAAGTCCATGTCGCCGCCACCGGGCATACCCGCCCCGGCACCGGCCTTCTCCTTCTCCGGCTTGTCCGCGACCACAGCCTCCGTGGTCAGGAACAGCGCGGCGATGGACGCGGCGTTCTGGAGCGCCGAACGCACGACCTTGGTCGGGTCGGGCACGCCGGCCTTGAGCATGTCCTCGTAGACGCCGGTCTCGGCGTTGAGGCCCTGGCCCATGGGCAGGCCACGCACCTTCTCGACCACGACGCCGCCCTCGAAACCGGCGTTGATCGCGATCTGCTTGACCGGGGCCTCGAGCGCCACCCTGACGATGTTTGCGCCGGTGGCCTCGTCACCCTCGAGTTCGAGCTTCTCGAACGCGGTGTTAGAGGCGTGCAGCAGGGCCACGCCGCCACCGGCGACGATGCCCTCTTCGACAGCCGCCTTCGCGTTGCGGACGGCGTCCTCGATGCGGTGCTTGCGCTCCTTCAGCTCGACCTCGGTGGCCGCGCCGACCTTGATGACCGCCACGCCGCCGGCGAGCTTGGCCAGCCGCTCCTGCAACTTCTCGCGGTCGTAGTCGGAGTCGCTGTTCTCGATCTCCTGACGGATCTGGTTGACCCGGCCCTGGATCGCCTCGGCGTCGCCGCCACCCTCGACGATGGTGGTCTCGTCCTTCGTCGTGGTGAACTTGCGCGCCTTACCCAACAGGTCGAGCGTGGCGTTCTCCAGCTTGAGCCCGACGGTCTCGCTGATGACCTGGCCGCCGGTCAGGATGGCCATGTCCTGGAGCATCGCCTTGCGGCGATCGCCGAAGCCCGGGGCCTTCACGGCGACCGACTTGAACGTGCCGCGGATCTTGTTGACCACCAGGGTGGCCAGCGCCTCGCCCTCGACGTCCTCGGCGATGATGGCCAGCGGCTTGCCGGTCTGCATCACCTTCTCCAGCAGCGGGAGCAGGTCCTTCACGTTGCTGATCTTGCTCTCGACGATCAGCACGTACGGTTCGTCGAGCACGGTCTCCATGCGCTCCGCGTCGGTGACGAAGTAGGCACTCAGGTGGCCCTTGTCGAAGCGCATACCCTCGGTGAGCTCGAGCTCGAGCCCGAAGGTGTTGCTCTCCTCGACCGTGACGACGCCTTCCTTGCCGACCTTGTCCAGCGCCTCGGCGATGAGCTCGCCCACGGACTGGTCGGCCGCGGAGATGGACGCGGTGTCCGCGATCTGCTCCTTGGTCTCGACGTCCGTGGCCTGGTTGCCCAGCTCCTCCGAAACCGCCTCGACGGCCTTCTCGATGCCGCGCTTCAGCGACAGCGGGTTGGCACCGGCCGCCACGTTGCGCAGGCCCTCGCGGACCAGCGCTTGGGCGAGCACAGTTGCAGTTGTGGTGCCGTCGCCGGCCACGTCGTCGGTCTTTTTGGCGACCTCCTTGACCAGCTCCGCGCCGATCTTCTCCCACGGGTCCTCGAGCTCGATCTCCTTGGCGATGCTCACACCGTCGTTGGTGATCGTGGGGGCGCCCCATTTTTTCTCGAGGACGACATTGCGGCCCTTCGGGCCGAGCGTCACCTTCACTGTGTCAGCGAGGATGTTCATGCCGCGCTCGAGGCCGCGACGGGCCTCTTCGTCGAACGCGATCATCTTTGCCAT
>DATAEG010000138.1:0-31820 GCA_036258135.1 Jatrophihabitantaceae bacterium
GTAGCCGCTGGCGTAGCCGGAATCGTACCCGGCACCGTAGCCACCGCCGCCGAAGCCCCACCCGCCGCCGAGCACCGAGCCGATCAGCAGGGTCTCCCAGAACGGGAACGTATACCAGCCGCCGGGGTACCCTCCGCCGCCAGCGAAGTAGTACGGCGCGCCCGGGGTGTATTCGGGGTAGCCGCGGTACTGCTTGCCCTGGACGTCCACCGTCCGCTCACCGGTGAGCTGCTCGCCGCGGGGCTCCTCGATCGGCGGCAACGTAGGACCCGGCTCGACGCCCAGCGAGCGACGCGCCGCCTGCGCCGCCTCCAGTCCCTCCAGCACCGTGCGTCGCACAGAGGCCCACTGGGCAATGGAGTCGGCCGTGGCCATCTGACTGCCCGCCGAGGTGTAGCGCTCCGAGGCGTCGGCCAGCGCCTGCCGGGCGACGGCGTCGTCGCCCGCGTTCAGCGTGTTCACCTCGTGGGCGAGCCGGTCGTAGTACGGCATGACCGCGGCCCGGGCGTCGGCCAGCTCGCGCTGCTTGCGACGTCGTCGAGACCACAAGAAGCCTCCGACGCCTGCCGCGCCGAGCAGCCCGACGCCGCCGATGACCACTGCGGTGACTAGCGCCGCGTTGGTCTTCTTGCCCGTATCGCCGTGGGAGGCGGCCGTGCCGGTGCCTGACTCCGAGCCGCACGATACGTTCTTGCCGACCGCCACCAACGCGTCGGTGTACTGCCCGTCCCGCATCTCGGCCGCGTGCGCGTTGATCTGGTCGCGGACGGTATCGACCGCGCTCGAACACGACCGGGTACGCACTTCGTAGCGCGACCCGACGAACACGAGCATGACGCGCCCGCTCTGCACACTCGCGGTCAGGATCCGCACCGCGTCCGAACCGTTGGTGCCGGTGTCGAAGATCGCCACCTTGACGGTGTCGCCCAACGCCTCGGACACGGTCTCCTGGTCCACCTCGACCCGTTTGCCGTATCCGTTCTGCGCGTTCGGCTGGACATAGATGGATCCGCTCTTCAGCGCCTCCACCGCGGCGTCCGCCGGCGCGGCCGCGGCCGGGATCGCCACAGCCAGCACTGCGAACAGCACGACCGGAGCGAGAAGCCAGCGCATCACTTAGACGGTAACGACCTTTCCGGGCGGGCGGTTCCACTCAACCCACGACCGCTGCATGCCGGGTCTTCGCCACCAGCGCTTCGTAGGCCTCCGGCGTGGTGGTGCAGGCCGCCAGCGGGGTGGCCTTGTTGGCACCGTGGTAGTCGGACGAGCCCAACCGGATGAGGCCGAGATCGGCGGCGACTCCGGCCAGATGGGCCCGGTCCTCGGGCGAGTGGTCGGGGTGATCGACCTCGACCGCGGCCAGCCCGGCGGCGGCGAGCACGGCTATGTCGCCGTCGCCGACCACCGCACCCCGGCGCCGGGCCAGCGAGTGGGCCAGCGCGCTCACTCCCGCGGCGGCGTCGATCAACGCCACCGCCTCGAGCGCCGGAATGTCGTCCTTGTGCACGTAGTACGGCGAGGCCGGGGTGAGTAGGCCCGCGAAGGCGGCGGAGACGCTGCCCACCGCGGCCGCGTCCACCAGCGCCTGCGCGATGTGCGGACGGCCGACCGCGCCGCCGGCGGCCAGATCGCGCACCTGCGGCCAGGTGATCGGGTAGCCCGCCTCGATCAGCCGGTCGACGATGATCTGGCCGCGCCGAGCGCGGCTCTCCCGGAGCCGCATCAACGTCCCTGACAATGCCGGGTCCGTGGGATCGGGAAGGTAGCCGAGGATATGAACGCCGATCCGGGCGTCCTCCTCGTGCCACACAGCGGAGATCTCCACGCCGGGAACCAGGGTCATACTCGGTGGCAGGGCGGCCACCGCCTCCGTCCAGCCGTCGAGTGTGTCGTGGTCGGTGAGGCCGAGGACGTCAACTCCCTGCGCGGCGGCGCCCTCGACCAGCTGCGTCGGCGAGTCGGTTCCGTCGGATCGGGTGGTGTGTGCGTGCAGGTCGATGACCACGCGGCCGATCCAAGCTCAGACGCGCGGCAGCCGGTCCGTCGGGTTCGGCGGACCGCCCTGGATCACTTCGTCGTAGTCGACGATCGTCCGCCCGAACAGCTCGGCCGAGATACGCCGGTACCACTCGTCGGGATGGTTGACGAAGTCGATCCGGCTCAGCGCCTGTTCCTGCCCGGCCGACTCGATGATGAACGTGCCGAAGCCCAAGATGCGTCCGAGCAGATCCCGCTTGTAAGTCAGGTCGGTCACCTTGATCAGCGGCATGATCGCGACGTTGCGGATGATCAAGCCGCTGACCAGCAGTACCCGCTTGTCGGTGACGGCGAACTCCTCCACGTACCAGTTGAGGACCTGCCACCCCAGCCAGATCACTGAGAACAGCAGGTAGAACAGGCAGACCAGCCCTAGGAAGCCGCTGTCAGTCAGTCCGAGCAGGAGGAGAAGACCGAGCCCGACGAGGACGACCTCCGTGAACGCCCGGAGCATCACCGCCCAATGCCGACGAGCGACGACGACCGCGCGCTCGCTCGGCAGGAGGTACTTGTCTACCTGGTTCAATGTCAGGCCAGATTCCGCATGAACGTCGCGAACTGATCGAACACGTGCACGAGCCCATGCCAGAGGTCCTTCGTGATGGTCGCGGCGTGGGTGGGATTCGTGACGATGAAGAAGAAGATGAACAGGACAAGCACGATGCCGAAGAACCTCTTGGCGTTCATCGTGTGTCCCTCCGTCGTGGGTGCCCGCCGCCGCGCCGCCGCCTGGGCAGTCGTCCTACGGTGTCTACCGCACTTGTGATCACGTCAACGGATGCCACGCCGTCCCTCCCAGGCTCAGGTGGGCTTCGGATGGAGCCGCTGGCTGGGCACCGCGTCCGCGTAGTCGGCCAGCGGCGCCCACCGCGCGCCGTCACTGCGCGCGTCAGCCAGTTGCAGCTCGTCGTGCACGAGGTATCCCACGTCCTCGGGGAATCCGATGATCCACAACAGCAGTCCGGCCGCTTCGCCGACATAGACAGCGCGGTCGGCGTCGGCCGGCACCGACCACAGCGCGGTCGGCCTCCCGCCCGCGATGATGCGGGCGTGCGGCACGCAGCTGGTGATGGCCGCCATGTCGATGGTCTCCGGATCGAGCGATCCGGCGACCGCGGCCAACGCCGCGCCCAGTCCGACCCCGGGCTCTTCGGCCACCAACACGACCTCGCCCAAGCCGCCCAGCGGGTTGGTCACGCCGTACGCAGTGGCCACGGCGCAAGCCGGGTCATCGCCGACCAGCGCGGCACCCGCGGGCGTCCAGTCCGGCGGCCACGGCCAAGGCAGCCATACCGGCACCGACCCGGGAAGTTCGGCGGGCGAGCTCGAGATCAGTCCCGGGCGCAGGCGCAACGGAGGCACGGGTCCGTGTCGAGGACATCTCCATTCGGACCCGGCACTGAGTTCGGCGCCGCAGCGCGGGCACAGCGGGTCGATCGCAGCCTCCGCGGGAGAACGTCGGCGGAAAGCTTCCGTTTCACATTTAACGGTCCCCCGAACGGACGGCGGCGTCAACCAGCGGCCCACCGCTGCGCCCACCGCGCGCCTACATGGGGGCACAATGTGACGCGATGCCGAGCCTGCCGATCCCGGGTTCGCTGCGTCCGCGGGTACCGCGACGCTGCGCGTCGAAGGCCACCCTCGCGCGGATTGGCCCGCACCGCGCCTTCGAACGCAACGGCTGGGTGTGACAGTGGACCGCCGCACGTTCCTACGTCGGGCGGGTCTGGCTGCGGGCGGCGCAGCGGCTGGAGTGGCGGCCACCGGTGGCGCCGCCGACTTCCACATCAACGAACAGCTGCGCTACTCGGCCAAGGCGGTGGGCGGCTACCGTCCCAGGAACCTGACCACCTCGATCATCGCCTACCGGGTGCCGACCACAGAACCAGTCGTCGCGCTCACCTTCGACGACGGTCCGTCGGTCGCCTACACCGCCAAGGTCCTCGAGATCCTCGAGCGCGAACAGGTATCCGCCACCTTCAACCTCATCGGCCGCCATGTGTCAGCGATGCCGGAGCTGGCCCAACAGGTCGCGGCTACCCATGAGGTCGGCAACCACACGTGGTCGCATCCCAATCTGGCGCTGGCCCGGGCGCCCGCGGCGCGTGACCAGTTACGCCGCGGCGCCGACATCATCGCGGAGGTCACCGGCCGGCACCCCCGCGTCTTCCGGCCGCCCTACGGCAGCATCTCTGGCGCGACGATGATGCTGGCCGTCTCGATGGGGTATCCCATCGTCCTGTGGGACTTCCAGTTCAACCAGCACGGCCGTTCCGCGGCCGCCAACGTCACCCACATGACCCGCCAGGCCCGGCCCGGCTCGATCATCCTGGCGCACGACGGCGGCACCCTGAACTGCGACGTCGTGGTGGAGGCGCTGCCCGCGTTGATCGACCGGCTGCGTCGAAAGGGCCTGGGGTTCGTGACCACCAGCGCGCTCCTCGAACTCGGCGCTTCGGCATCCGAGGTACCGAAGCCGATGAACGACTGACCACAAGGCTCACGTATCCACTATCGACACCACGGCCTCTGCGCTACTTCATGTGCGGATAGGTGTGGTCGGTCGGCGGGACGAAGTTCTCCTTGATCGCGCGCGGCGAGACCCAGCGCAGCAGGTTCCAGATCGAGCCCGCCTTGTCGTTGGTCCCCGAGGCGCGCGCGCCGCCGAACGGCTGCTGCCCGACCACCGCCCCGGTCGGCTTGTCGTTGACGTAGAAGTTGCCGGCGGCGAAGCGCAGCGTGCGGCTCATGTGGTCGACCGCGGCTCGGTCGGTGGCGAACACCGCCCCGGTCAGTGCGTACTCGGCCACCGACTCCATCATGGTCAGCTCACCCTCGTACGCGGCGTCCTCGTAGACATGGACGGCGAGGAACGGGCCGAAGTACTCCTTGGTGAACACCTCGTGCTCGGGGTCGGTGCAGGTCACCCCGGTGGGCCGCACGAAGTAGCCCTCGGCGTCGTCGGCGGTGCCGCCGGCCAGCACCTCGACGGATGCGTCGGCCGCCGCCATGCGCTGAACCGCGGCGAGCTTGTCGAAGGCGCGTCGGTCGATGACCGCTCCGCCGAAGTTGCCTAGATCGGTGACGTCGCCGAAGGTCAGGCTCTCGGTGGTGGCGACCAGCGCGTCGCGGACGCCGGACTCCCACAGCGACCGCGGCACGTACGCCCGCGACGCCGCCGAGCACTTCTGCCCCTGGTACTCGAAGGCACCGCGGATCATGCCGGTGACGAGTGCGTCCGGGTCAGCCGACGGATGGGCGAAGATGAAGTCCTTACCGCCGGTCTCGCCGACCACCCGCGGATAGGACGCGTACCTGTCGATGTTGTCGGCCACTGCCCGCCACAGGTGTCGGAACGTCGCCGTTGAGCCAGTGAAGTGGATGCCGGCCAGCGCTGGGTGCGGCACCGCGACGGCACTGACCGCTTCGCCGTCTCCGGTGACGAGATTGATCACACCGGGAGGCAGGCCGGCCGCCTCGAGCAGCCGCAGTGTGTAATGCGCCGCCAACGACTGGGTCGGGGACGGCTTCCAGACGACGGTATTGCCGAGCAACGCAGGTGCCGTGGGCAGGTTGCCGCCGATAGCAGTGAAGTTGAACGGCGTGATCGCGAGGACGAACCCTTCCAGCGGCCGGTAGTCCATTCGGTTCCAGGTCAGCGCGGACGACACCGGCTGCTGCGCGAAAATCTCTCGCGCGAACTGCACGTTGAAGCGCAAGAAGTCGATCAGCTCGCAGGCCGAGTCGATCTCCGCCTGCTGGACGGTCTTCGACTGGCCGAGCATGGTCGCCGCGTTCAGGGTGTCCCGCCACGTCGTGGAGAGCAGATCGGCGGCCCGCAGAAACACGGCAGCGCGCTCGTCGAACGGCAGATCCCGCCACCCAGGTGCGGCGGTCAGGGCGGCACCCACCGCGGCCTCGACGTCGGCATTGGTGGCCTGTCCTCCGGTGCCGAGTACGGCGGAGCGTCGGTGCGGCTGGACGACGTCGAACCGACGGCCGCCGCCGATCCGCTGAACCCCGCCGATTGTCATGGTGATCTCGGCTCGCTCGCCGGCGAGTTCGGCGACCCGTTTGGTCAGTGAGTCCCGCTCGGCCGATCCTGGTGCGTACGTCCGGACCGGCTCGTTCGTTGGGGTCGGCGGGTGGGTGATCGCGTCCATGTCTGGCCTCACTTCCCCTCTCGGCTGACTTCCCACGTTAGTCGTGCCGGGCGACCCTGAGCCTCTCCAGAACGTCGCCCAGTTCCTGGGGCGCGTACCACGACAGCTCGAATCCTTCGGCGTCGTCCACGGTGTCCTGCGCGGACTCGAGGCCGAGGTCGGCCTCGAGGATCACCGCGGCGGCCGCGGCCACGGCAGACTCAGCGTCCTGGTCGTCGACGTGCACCGCGGCGACCGCACTCAACGGCACCGGCTCGCTGATTCGCACTGCGCCGCGATCGAGGTCGTCGCGCACGGTGACCGCGGCATCGGGCACGTCGGCGCTGACCACCGCCCGGCGCCGGGCCGCAGCCGGATCGACGTCGAGGAGCCGCAGCGCGGCCCGGGCGGCCAGCCGGGCGGCCGCGTACTCGAGTTCCTCGATGTCGTCGTCGGTGTACCAGTCCCGCAGTGCGGGCGTCACCGCGAACGCGGTCAGCGGCACCTCCCCGAGGCGCCAGTCCGCATGCAGCTGCCACAGCGTCGTCGAGGTGGCCGGCAGATAGACCCTCACCCAGGTGTCCCGCCGATCGCGTCGCCGAGCGGCTGTTGCGGTCGGCGTCCGGCCAGGCGGGCGGACATGGTGTCGAGCGCCGTCTGAAGCACCTGGGTCCGGCGCTTCGGGTTCATCAGGTTCGGGCCCATCGCGGTCAGGTCCGCGGCCACCGGGGCCAGGACGGACACCTCGGCACCCACGGTCCGCAGCGCCTGCACATCAGCCTCGATCCCGCGTGTGATGGCGCGGCGCACCACACGTTCGAGGCGGGTGACGGGCGAGCGCGGCCGGTCGAACTCCTGGGCGGCCATCGGCACCACGACCAGCACGTCGCGGATCGTTCCCGCCTCCACGAGCGGCAGCAGGACGTCGAGGGAGGCGTTCGAAGCCGCGCCGCCGTCGATGAACTGACGCCCCTCGATCTCCACGGGCGGATACCACGCCGGGATGGCGCAGGACGCGCACACCGCATCAGCCAGGACGGCCGAGACCCGGTCCCGGCCGAAGATCACCCGCCGGCCGCTATCGTAGTCCGTGCCGACGATCCACACCTTGGGGTGCACTGGCCAGTTCTGCCCGGGCAGGGTGGCTAAGGACGTCGCCGCGATCATGTCGTGGATGGGCTGCAACGTGCCGCGGCCGCGGGGCAGCAGGCCGGACAGTGCCACCGCCGGCGGCGTGGAACGCAGGTGGCGCACGGCGTCGAGGACCAAGCGAGGCGATCCCGGCCGCCAGCCCGGCCAGGGCGGCAGCGCGCCCGCCTCGTCCTCATAGGTCCACTCGATGCCGGGGTCGGCGGGCAGCGGCACGCCCTGGTGATGGCGTTCGATCACGTCCACGCTGACACCGCAGGCCAGGAACGTCCCCAGCACCGATCCGGCGGACGTGCCGACGATGAGGTCGCTACCGCGCGGGTCGATCCCGGTGTGGTTCTGCCAGGCCCGCAGCGCGCCGACCGACCACGCGAAGCCGAGAACGCCACCGCCGCCGAGGACCAGCGCCCGGCCCGCGTCCGTGCTCACTGGTCCACCAACCGGACCACAGGGATCGGGCATGGCTGGCATTGGTGACCGGCAGCGTCGGCCATGCCCGCGAAAGCGCGGAGCGTTCGGTGCGGAGCGGTTTCGTGGGGTGATCTCACGGGACGGCCCGACCGGGCGGCGGCGCGTCCGTGGCCGCAACCAGTTCGGCCAGCGACTCCTCGATGAGCCCGGCGAGCGTGTCGACGTCACTCATCGAATCGCGGTCGGCGTTGAGGCCGTAGTAGACGCCGCCGTCGTAGGACGTCAGCCCGATGCCCAGGGCCTGGCCGGTGACCAGCGGTACGACGGGGAACATCTCGCGCAGTCGGGCTCCGGCGGCGTAGAGCGGGAACTGCGGGCCGGGCACATTGGTCACGACAAGGTTGAAGAGCCGTCGGCTGAGGTTGCCGGCGGCGCGGGCGCCTAGGGCATGCAGCGTCGGTGGCGCGAATCCGCTGACGGCGACGAGTGCCTTGGCTCCGACGGACTGGCCGGACTCCTTGTGCGCCTTCATGGCGTAGCTGATCTGGGTGAGCCGAATGGTCGGGCTGGGCTCTCCCACCGGCAGGTCGATGAGGTAGGACGAGACCTTGTTGCCGGTAAGACGCTCATCGCCTTCCGTCGGCGGTCGCACACTGACCGGAACCAGCGCGCGCACGCTCGTCGAGGGGGTTACCGGCCGGCCGCGCAGGAGCAGCCACTCCCGCAGCGCCCCGGCCACCGTGGCGAGCACGACATCGTTCACCGTTCCGCCGAACTGCTTGCGCACCCGTCGGTAGTCGTCCAATTCGGTGCGAGCGACGGCGAAGCGGCGCTGCGGCCCGATGGTGGCGTTGAGCGGAGAGGCGGGTGCCGGACGGGCCACCACCCGGGCGGCGGACAGCAGCCCGCCGGCGGCACCGGCCAGCCGGCGCGTCGTGGCCCGCACGTCGTTGACGCCCATCCGCAGCGTGTCGATCGCGCTGCTGGGCCGGCGCACGATGTCCGACACCGCCTCGTACGCCAAGGCGGAGCCGCTGGGCTCGGGCTCGGGCGTCCAAACGTCGGCCGGTATATGACGCGGCTCGGGCGAGATGTCGAGGATCACCTGGACGAGATCGATGGCGCTCAGCCCGTCCACGAGGGCGTGATGGGTCTTGCTGATGACCGCGATCCGGTGGCCGGCGAGGCCCTCGACGACGTTCATCTCCCACAGCGGGCGGTTCCGGTCGAGGTGCCGCGCCTGGAGCCGCGCGACCAGCTCGAGCAGCTGCTGGTCGGAGCCCGGTTTGGGCAGCACCGACCGTCGCACGTGGTAGGAGATGTCGAACTCGCTGTCGTCCACCCAGACGGGACTGGCCAGGTTGCCGGGCACCCACTTGATCTTCTGGCGGTAGCGGGGCACGAGCGAGATCCGGTCCTGGATCAGCTCGACCATCCGATCGTAGTCGAAGCCGTCCCGCGGCGGCTCGAAGATGGCCAGGCCGCCGACGTGCATCGGCGTGGTCCGGCCTTCGACGTAGAGGAAGGAGACGTCGAGGGAGCTCAACCGATCACTCATGAGCGCCCTCGCCTCCTGTGTTTTCTGGGCGCCAATGCTACTAGCCGGTAGCCTGGCCGCCGCTGTGCACGCGACACACGGGGCTGTGGACAACGGGCTGTGACCCGAGGGATTTGGGAGACTGCCACGGTGGCCACGGACCGCTTTCTCACACTCACCGACGTGGCCGACATCCTGAACATCTCGGCCTCCCAGACGTACGCCCTCGTCCGCAGCGGCGAGCTGCCGGCCATCAAGATCGGCGGCCGCGGGCAGTGGCGGGTCGAGCGGACCATGCTGGAGGCCTACGTCGAACGCATGTACGAGGAGACTCGCCGGTTCGTGCAGGAGCACCCCTTCACCGACGACGGCTGACCCGCTGGGAGTTCCTCCCAGGCGAAAGGGTACGTCCGCTCTGTCGGGTGGGAACGTCGCGACCCGATCGTTGAGGTCCCACTAGCTGACTGTGAAAGGGGACCTCATGTTCACCCAAACCGACCTGCTCGACACCCAGCCGGCGACAACCCAGGGAACGCAGCTTCGCCGACTCTGGCTGCTCGCCGGTGGGCTCCTCATCGCCCACATCGTCATGATGTTCGGCGGGCTGGCCTTCGAACGGACCCCGATTCTCGGCGACAGCACGCAAGCCCAGTCCGCCGCTCTGGTCCATAGCCCGATGACGCAGGTCTTCGCCGGCGGCTACGTCGAGACGCTCAGTTTCCTGACGCTGCTCGTCGCGCTGATCGCGTTCGCCCGGCTGCTGCGCGGCCGGACGGAAGTCTCACGGCTCTGGGCGTCTGCAATCAGTGCAACTGGGAGCTGCTACGTCGCCATCACTATTGCCTGCGGATTCGCCGCTGGGGCTGCCGCTATGTACGACGGGCACCACGGCGCCCCGCTGCCCACCGTGATCGCGGTCAACGACGTGCGCAACTTCGCCTACTTCCTGTCAGTGGCCGTGCTGGGCCTCCTCGTCCTGTGCATCGCACTTGCCGTCCGCACCAGCGCTCGGTTGCCGCGTTGGGTGGCTCGCGCGGGTTACATCGTCGCCGCATTCTGCATGGCGAGCGTTCCCGCCGAACGGCACGGCGTGATGGACTTGGCGAACATGGTCGCCATCGCCTGGCTCATCGCCCTGGCGGTGGTCGCGATCCGGCACGGCCGTCGTCTGGCGGCGGCCTGAACCGGCGAGGACCATGAGGTCCGTGCGGCGCGGGCGCGAGACCAGAACGGCTGCGGTGATCGCCGCGGCCGTTCTAGTCGCGCTCGGCGGCGTCACCGCGTCTCTCTGGGCCGTCGCCGCGGACGGACGCATGACTCTCGCCGCGGTCTTGAGCGCGGCCGTCGTCGTCTGCTTCGCAGTGGTGGGCACCGTGGTGGCCTTGGCGCGGCCGGCGAATCGAGTCGGCTGGCTGATGCTCGCCGGCGCCGCGCTCTGGGCAATGGGCAACGCCGGGACCGACCTCGCCTACCGCGGACTGGTGGCAGCGCCAGGCAAGGTGCCCGGTGGGTCGGCATGGGCGATCAGCGGATCGGCGTTGCGTGCCGTTGGCTGGGTGGTCGTCACGATCGGCATTCCGATGGTGTTCCCGACGGGTCACTCTGCCGGGCCACATTGGCGCCGTCTGGGCTCGGTGGCGACACTGGCCGCCGCCAGCCTCGCGGTCGGCACGGTCATGACCAAGGACGCCAACGTGACCGACCTCGGCGACTGGCAGAACCCGCTCAGCACCCCTGTCTTGAACGTGGTGGGCGGGGTCCTCTCGTTGTTCGGCATGGCGTGCGCAGCGGTGGGCCTGATTGGCGCCGTGCTCTCCCTCGTCCACCGGTGGCGGCGCGCCGACGCACCGGGCCGCCAGCAGCTCCGCCTGTTCGCGGCGGCGGCGGTGCTGCCCATCCTGACGCTGCCTGTCATCTTCGTGGCCGCCAACGGGGCCGGATGGCTCTTCAGTGCGGCGAGCCTGCCTCTGCCGATAGCAATCGGCTTCGCGATACTGGCCCGCGGCCTCTACGACTTGCGCACCGCAGCCAACCGCACTCTCGTCTGGGTCACCCTTTCGGTGATCGTCGTGACCGTGTATGCCCTGGTCATCGCAGGCGTAGGCAGCCTGGTGCACGCCGCGGGTGCAGCCTGGTTGCCGTGGCTGGCCGCCGCGGTCGTGGCGGTCTGCTTCAGCCCGCTGCGCGACCTTCTTCAGCGCGGTGTCAACCGGCTCACATTCGGTCGCTGGGACGAGCCGTACGCGGTCCTCGCCGACATAGGTCAGCGTCTCGAAGGCAGCACGGACGTCGACCGTCTTCTCGACGACGTGGTCCGGGACCTACGGGACGGGCTGCGGCTGTCCGCCGTCACCATCCGGGACGAAACCGGCCGCGCCGTCGCCGGCGGCGACGCCGAGCCCGAGAGCACGACGTTGCTGCTGACCGCGTACGGGCGCATCGTCGGCACGCTCAGCTACAAGCTCGGCGAGCACCCACTCCGCGGGCGTGACCTGCAGCTGCTGGACGACCTGGCCGCGCACCTCGGCGGTCTGCTACACGCTCGAGAGCTGACTGCCGACCTCGAGCGGGCTCGAGAACGCCTCGTGCTGGCGCGCGAGGAGGAGCGTCGTCGACTACGCCGCGATCTGCACGACGGACTCGGCCCGGCGCTCGCGGGGCACATCCTCCGGCTCGACCTGATCGGGCGCGAGGTCCCTCCGGCGTCGGCCGCGGATGCCCAGATCGCGGCCCTCCGCGACGAGCTACAGGCGACGGTCGCGGAGTTCCGCAAGGTCGTCGAGGGACTCCGCCCGCCCGCCCTTGACGATCTCGGCCTGGCCGATGCCACTCGGCAGATGGTCCGTCGCGTCACCGCAGGATCGAGTGCCCAGGTCGAGATCCAGATCGACGATCTGCCGCAACTGCCGGCCGCGGTCGAGGTCGCCGTCTACCGCATCGCCGCCGAGGGGGTCACCAACGCGGTCCGGCACGCTGACGCCGACCACATAACGCTCGCGATCATCGTCGCTCCGGCCCGCGTCACCGTCGAAGTCGACGACGACGGCTCAGGCATGGACGACACCGCGCCAGGCTCCGGGAACGGACTGGAGACGATGCGCGAGCGCGCCGAGGAGCTCCGCGGGAGCCTGCGTGTCGACAGCTCGGCCGCAGGCACCAAGATCACCGCTGAGCTTCCACGCCCCGCCGCTGCTCCTGGCTACGTCGAGCAGAGCCTGCTGCCGGCGGCGACGGCATGACGATCCGCATTGTCGTCGTCGACGACCATCCGGTGTTCCGCGAAGGCCTGGCCGCGGTGCTCGGGGCCGAAACGGACATGACCGTGGTCGGTCTCGCCGCCGACGGTGCCGAGGCTATCGACGCGGTCTCAACTGGTGACGTGGACGTCGTCCTGATGGACCTGAACCTGCCATCCATGTCCGGAATCGAGGCCACCACGCGCATCGGTGCGCTGGCCGAGCCACCCGCGGTTCTTGTCGTGACGATGGTCGACGATGACGACACCGTCCTGGCCGCGCTGCGCGCGGGCGCCCGCGGCTACGTGCTAAAGGGGTCGACGTGCGACCAGATCGTGGCGGCGATTCGAACGGTGGCGACCGGCGGCGCCGTCTTCGGCCCGGGCGTGGCCGCGCACGTGCTTGCGCTCAGCAGCAGGGGCAGGGCCCGTACCCAGGACGGGCTCACCGATCGCGAGCAGGAAGTGTTGGCGCTGCTCGCCGACGGCATGAGCAACGCCAAGATCGCGCGGACCCTTGGCCTGTCCCATAAGACGGTCCAGAACTACGTCTCGCGAATCCTGGAGAAGCTGCAGCTCGCCGACCGAACCCAGGCCGCGCTGCACGCACGTCGTTCGGGGTGGTCCTAGCCCCCCACGGCCAGACCGATCGCGACCCCGGCGGCGAAGACGAGCTCGGCGAGCCCGGTCCATTTGAGCACCGGGATCAACGCCTGTCCGGTCTCACCCCGGGCCACCCGGCGGACCGCCGGCACGGCGACCGGCACGGCGACCAGGCCGAGCAGCGCCCACCATGTCGTCATGGCCGCGGGGCTCACCAGCGCCAGAACGACCAGGGCCAGATAGAGCCAGCGGCTGCGGCGATCGCCGATACGCACCGAAAGGGTGCGCTTGCCGGAGGCCGCATCGGTGGGTATGTCGCGGAGGTTGTTCGCGAGGAGTACGGCGCAAGCGAGCAAACCGCAGGCCACCGCGGCCAAAACCGCGTCGCGTCCAACGCGGCTGGCCTGGACGTACGTTGTCCCGAGTCCAGCGGCCAGGCCGAAGAAGCAGAATACGCTGACCTCACCCAGACCTCGGTAGCCGTATGGGTGCCGCCCGCCGGTGTAGAACCAGGCCGCCGCGATCGCCGCCGCGCCCACCAGCACCAGCCACCACGCCGATGTCACGGCCAACACCAGCCCGGCGAGCGCGGCGACACCGAACGCGGCGAACGCGGCGCGCTTGACAGCGGCCGGACTGGCCAACCCGGAACCGACCAGCCGCAGCGGTCCTACCCGGACGGCGTCGGTGCCCCGCACGCCGTCGGAGTAGTCGTTCGCGTAGTTCACGCCGACCTGTAATGCGAGCCCGACGACAAGGCAGAGCGCCGCCTTCCAGGCCACGAACCCGTCCAGCCCGGCGGCCGCTCCCGATCCGGCGACGACCGGGGCGACCACCACCGGCAGCGTGCGCAGCCGGGCGCCCTCCAACCATTGCCGCGCCGTCGCCACGGACGCAGGCGGCGGTGCCCCGCTCAGAGAGGCTTCGCGGCCACCGCCGCGGTCAGCCGGCGCTGGACGTCCTCCCAGTTCACGATCGTCCAGAGCTGCTCGACGTAGTCCGGGCGCACGTTCTTGTACTGGAGGTAGTAGGCGTGCTCCCAGGCGTCGAAGACCAACAGCGGGGTCGCGCCGAGAGCGACGTTGCCCTGGTGGTCGTACAACTGCTCGATGATCAACTGGCCGGACAGGGGCTCGTAACCGAGCACACCCCAGCCCGACCCCTGCACTGCGACGGTGGCCGTCGTCAGCCGCTTCTTGAACGAGTCGAACGAACCGAAGCTCTCGTCGATGGCGGCACCGAGCTCGCCGTCGGGCCGGTCGCCGGCGGCCGGCGCCAGATTCGTCCAGAACTGCGAGTGCAGCACGTGACCGGAGATGTTGAACGCGAGCGTGCGCTTCAGCCCGACCATCTGCACCGGCGTGGCTGAATCACCGACCTCTGCGATCTGATCGAGCGTGTCGTTCGCGCCCTTGACGTAGGCAGCGTGGTGCTTGTCGTGGTGCAGTTCCAGGATCTGGCCGCTCATCGCGGGTTCGAGGGCGGCATAGTCGTAAGGCAGATCGGGAAGGGTGTAGACGGCCACTCAAGGCTCCTTCGACCAGACGGCAGGGACGGTGGATTCGCCCGTAGCCACCAGGCGGCGCGGCCACCCGGCGGACGTTGCCGACGCTACTCCCCTGCTGAGAGCGACCCGACAGTCCGCTCCTTGCCCCCGCGGTGGCGGCGGGTTAGCGTCCGCCTTAAGACGAGCGCGACGGGAAGGAGCCGCCATGACCATCGACCCGAAGACCACCGCAGTCGTGTTGATCGAGTTCCAGAACGACTTCACCACTGACGGCGGCGTCCTGCACGGCGCGGTGTCGGAGGTGATGGAGAAGACCGACATGCTCGCGAACGCGCAGCAGGTGGCCGACGCGGCCCGGGCGTCCGGCGCCACGGTGATGCACGCCCCGATCACCTTCGCGCAGGGCTACAACGAGATCTCCGACCACCCGTACGGGATCCTCAAAGGGGTCGTCGACGGCAACGCCTTCGTCAAGGACTCGTGGGGCGCGGCCATCGTCGACGAGCTCGCGCCGCAGGAGGGCGACATCGTCGTCGAGGGCAAACGCGGCCTCGACACGTTCGCCAGCACCAACCTGGACTTCATCCTGCGCAGCAAGGGGATCAAGACGATCGCGCTGGGCGGGTTCCTGACAAACTGCTGCGTCGAGTCGACGATGCGCTCGGGCTACGAGAACGGCTACCAGGTGATCACGCTGAGCGACTGTGTGGCCGCGACGTCGCCGGAGGAGCACGACAACGCGCTCAAATACGACTTCCCAATGTTCTCCCAGTCGATGTCTTCGTCGGACTTCATCGCCGAGCTCGACAAGCCCGAGTAACGGACCACCTCACGTTCCAGCCCCTCCCGGCGTCTACTGAACGTGAGTGACAAGCGACCGTTCGACGCGGTGGTGGCCGAGCACGGCGCCACGGTGCTGCGCGTCTGCCGGGTCGTGCTGGGACCGGTGGACGCCGACGACGCCTGGTCGGAGACCTTCCTCGCCGCCCTGAAGGCCTACCCGGCGCTGCCCGCCGACGCCAATGTCGAGGCCTGGCTGGTGACCATCGCGCACCGCAAGGCGATCGACATCACCCGGGCCCGAGCCCGACGGGCGGTGCCCGTGGCCGACCCGCCCGACGCCGCCAAGGCGGTGGACGCGCAGTCCCGCGACCTCGACCTGGCCGATGCGGTCGCCCGGCTTCCTCACAAACAGAAGCGCGCCGTCGTCTACCACTACCTGGCCGGGCTGCCCTATGCGGAGGTGGCCGCGCTCATGGGCGGGACCGCCGAGGCAGCTCGCCGGGCCGCGGCCGACGGCGTACACGCGCTCCGGGAGAACTACCCGGGGCTGAGCATCTGACGAGGAGTCACCGATGAACGTCCCAGATTCCCTGACCGGCGAGCTGGCTCGCGCCTACCCCGTGGACGACGCCGATCTGGCCCGGCTGCACCGTCAGTTGACTGCCGCCGCCGCGGACGCCGGCGTCCTCGACGTCGCCTACCGCACCGTCGACAGCCTGGTCGGCCCGCTGCTGCTGGCCGCCACCGATGCCGGCCTGGTCCGCATCGCCTTCGCCGTGGAGGACCACGACAAGGTGCTCCAGGGCTTGGCCGACCGGGTCAGCCCGCGGGTGCTCGCCGCACCCGAACGTCTCGACGTGGTGGCGCGTGAGCTGGAGGAGTACTTCTCGGGTCGGCGCCACGAGTTCGACCTCGCCCTGGACTGGCGGTTGTCGGCCGGCTTCCGCCGCGAGATTCTCGGCCACATCCGGGACATCGGCTATGGCCACACCGCGACGTACGCCAGCCTGGCCCGCGAGGCCGGCAACCCGAAGGCGGTACGTGCCGTGGGCGGGGCCTGCGCCACGAACCCGCTGCCCGTGGTCGTGCCGTGCCACCGCGTGCTGCGCACCGACGGAACGCTCGGCGGATACGTCGGCGGGCTGGACGCCAAGCGGGCCTTGCTGGGGCTGGAAGCCGCTGCCTAAGACCACCCCACGGAAACAGCTCGCACAGAACGCCCGCCGTTTCCCGGCGACCCCGGAATCACATGGGGAACCGCCCCAGCTCGACGTGATGCCACCGGCTTGTCCACAGCGTGATGGCTGAACCATTGACTAGCGCCGTACACATGCGTACAACAGGTAACGCACGCAAACGCATGTAAACGCACTGGTCGGAGACGCCATGACCGCCGCTGCTCCCCTCCCCGTCGAGCCCAGCTTTCCGCCGATCCGGATCCGCCCGGCGCCACGCCGCGAGCCTCTGTTCGACGACGAGATCGAGGGCCGGCCGAGGCTGCGCCTGGTCGACTCGGAGATGCAGCCGCGACTGCCGTTCGCCGATCTGATTCCGGTGCCCGAGCGCCGTCCGGTCGCTCGCGCCCCACGGCGACGGCCGACGCCGCCGGCGGCCGGACGGTTCGGGCACACCCTCGTCCAGGGCATCGTCGAGGTGCTCAACGGGCTACGCCCGGCGACCCAGCTGAACGGTCACCTCTCCCCGGCCATTCAGGCCGCGCTCCAGCGCGGGGCCACCGAGCTGGCGCGGTTCCGCGGCGCCGGGCGGGCGCCTGCGGTGCGCTCGGTGCACGTCAGCGCGCCGGCGGACGGCACCGCGGAGATCAGCGCCGTCGTGGACGTGGGCGGACGGTGCCGCGCCATCGCGGCGCGCATCGAGCTGCGCCACGGCCGGTGGCGGTGTGTGGCCCTTCAGCTGGGCTGAGGCGCCACTGGCCTGAGGCCGCGGGCCTCAGCGCCGCCGCTTGCGCCCGGACCGAGCGTGGCCGCGACTGCCGCGGCTGCCTCTATTCGGGTTGGCGCGGGCCTGCTGCTGGCGACGGGCGCTGGCGGTCGTCGAGGTGTCCGCCGCGGCTTCGACACGCACCTCGGGAGCGTTGGTGTCCAGGTCCGGCGCGGTGTAGGTGAGCGGTGTCTTCGACCGGTTCTCGTTCCGGTTCAAACCGCGGGCCGTGATGCGTGGGGAGGGCGCGTTCGTCACGGCCAACGCCGCGACCACGCCGGCAGCGTCCAGCTCGGCGCCTTCGCCTTCGGTTTCCCCACCCGCGGAGTCCTCGTCGGCCAGCTCCACCTCGAGATTGAAGACGAAGCCGACGGACTCCTCCTTGATCGCCTCCATCATGGCGGCGAACATGTCGAAGCCCTCGCGTTTGTACTCGACGAGCGGGTCGCGCTGGCCCATCGCACGGAGGCCGATGCCCTCCTGCAAGTAGTCCATCTCGTAGAGGTGCTCGCGCCACTTGCGGTCCATGACCGACAGGAGGACCCGCCGCTCGACCTCGCGCAGCACATCGACACCGAGGAGCTCCTCACGCTCGTCGTAGGCTGCGTGCGCGTCCGCCACGATCTCCTCGATCAGGAAGTCGCGGGTGAGGTCGGACTTCTTGCCCCCGGCGGTCTCAATGGCTTCGTCGATGGTCAAACTGATCGGATACAGCGTCTTCAGCGCGGTCCACAACTGCTCGAGGTCCCAGTCCTCGGCGTACCCCTCGGCGGTTGCGCCCTCGACGTAGCCGCGCACCACGTCGTCGATCATGGCTCGAACCTGCTCGGAGAGGTCGACGCCGTTGAGCACCTTGCGCCGCTCGTCGTAGATGACGGTGCGCTGCTTGTTCATCACCTCGTCGTACTTGAGGACGTCCTTGCGGATCTCGAAGTTCTGCGCCTCGACCTGGGCCTGCGCCGACTGGATCGCCTTGGTCACCTGCTTGTACTCGAGCGGGGTGTCCTCGGGCATGCGCAGCAGGTTCATCATCGCCGCGATGCGCGCACCATTGAAGCGCACCATCAGATCGTCGCCGAGCGACAGGTAGAACCGGGACTCGCCGGGGTCGCCCTGACGCCCGGACCGGCCGCGCAGCTGGTTGTCGATGCGCCGTGACTCGTGCCGCTCGGTGCCAAGTACGTAGAGTCCGCCCAGCTCGACGACCTCGTCGTGCTCCTTCTCAACCTCGGCCTTGGTCCGGTCGAGCGCGTCCGGCCAGGCGTCCTCGTACTCCTCCGGCGTCTCGGTGGGCGAGAGACCCTTGTCGCGCAGGGCCTGGTCGGCCATGAACTCCGGGTTGCCGCCCAGCATGATGTCGGTGCCGCGGCCGGCCATGTTGGTGGCCACGGTCACCGCCCCTTCACGACCGGCCTGCGCGATGATCGCGGCCTCACGCGCGTGCTGCTTGGCGTTCAGCACCTCGTGCGGGATGCCCGCGCGCAGCAGCAGCCCGCTCAGCAGCTCGGACTTGGCGACTGACGTGGTACCGATCAGGATGGGCTGGCCGGCCTCGTGCCGTTCGATGATGTCGTCGACCACAGCGGCGAACTTGGCGTCCTCGGTCTTGTAGATGATGTCGGTCTCGTCGGCACGGATCATCGGCATGTTCGTTGGGATCGGCACGACGCCCAGCTTGTAGATCTGGCTGAGCTCGGCGGCCTCTGTCTGCGCGGTGCCGGTCATTCCGGAGAGCTTCTCGTACAGCCGGAAATAATTCTGCAGCGTGATCGTGGCCAGCGTCTGGTTCTCCTGCTGGATCTTGACGTGCTCCTTGGCCTCGATGGCCTGGTGCATGCCCTCGTTGTAGCGACGGCCGTGCAGGATGCGCCCGGTGAACTCGTCGACGATCAGCACTTCGCCGTCGCGGACGATGTAGTCCTTGTCCCGGTGGAATAGTTCCTTGGCCTTCAGCGCGTTGTTCAGGTAGCCGACCAGCGGTGAGTTCGCCGCCTCGTAGAGGTTGTCCATGCCGAGCTGGTCCTCGACAAACTCGACCCCCTCCTCGCTGACGGCGATGGTGCGCTTCCCCTCCTCGACCTCGTAATGCGTGTCGCGCCGCATCCGTGGCACGATGCGCGCGAACTCGGCGTACCAGCGCTGGTTCTCCTCGGCCGGACCGCTAATGATCAGCGGCGTTCGGGCCTCGTCGATGAGGATGGAGTCGACCTCGTCGACGATCGCGTAGTGGTGGCCGCGCTGGACGAGGTCCTCCTTCGACCAGGCCATGTTGTCGCGCAGATAGTCGAAGCCGAACTCGTTGTTGGTGCCGTAGGTGATGTCGCATGCATAGGACTCGCGGCGTTCCGCGGGCGTCATCTCGGAGAGGATCTTGCCGACGCTGAGGCCGAGGAAGTGGTGGACGCGGCCCATCCACTCGGCGTCGCGGGCCGCCAGGTAGTCGTTGACGGTCACGATGTGCACGCCGTTGCCGGCGAGCGCATTCAGGTACGCCGGGAGCGTCGACACGAGCGTCTTGCCCTCACCGGTCTTCATCTCGGCGATGTTGCCTAGGTGCAGAGCTACTCCGCCCATCAGCTGGACCTTGTAGTGGAACTGTCCGAGAGTGCGGCGCGCGGCCTCGCGGACGACGGCGAAGGCCTCTGGGAGCAGGTCGTCCAAAGTCTCCCCGTCGGCGTAGCGCTCCTTGAACTCGTCGGTGAGCGCGCGCAGCTCGGCATCGGTCAGGTCGACGTACTCGTCCTCAAGGGTCTCGATGTGATGGGCGATGGCCTCGAGACGGCGGACCATCTTGCCCTCGCCGGCGCGCAGCAGCTTAGAAAGAACCACGCAGCCATGGTACGGGCCGCCCGTCCGGCCGCCTCACGTTCGCACGCAGGACCCAGCCGCACGGCCGGAGGTCTCTGGCAGGGTAAGGCGCCGTGGGCACCTGGCACGGAGTCGAGCTCGGCGGCGTCGAGCTGCGCGGCTACGGGCTGAGGCTGCGTCCACTCGAGGAGCGGGACGCCACCGCGGTGGCGGCGGGCATGACCGACCCGGCCATGCAGACCCACTGGCTGCCCGTGCCGCAGCCGTACACCCGGGCCGACGCCGAGACCTTCGTCGCGGGCGCGGGTTCGCCCGCCGACGCGGGCACCGGCCTACAGCTGGCCATAGCGCCCGACGGCGCCACGGAGATCGTCGGAGCCGTCAATCTGCGGCTGCCTGGGCCGGACGCGGTCCGTGCCGAGATCGGGTACTCGGTGTATCCCGCCGGGCAAGGACGCGGCTTCGCCGCCAACGCCAGTCGACTGCTCGCCCGGTGGTCGTTCGACCATGGCGTGGCCAGCGTGCTCATCCGGTCCTCGGTGGCGAACCTGGCCTCGGCGAAGACCGCGCTCAACGCCGGCTTCCGCTATGAGGGAACCGCCCGGGACGAGCAACCGCTGCCGCACCCGCTGGGCGACGCCGCCCAGTTCGGTCGCACCCGCACCGATGCGGAGGCCGCCGTCGCTCGCACGTTCGTGGCGCTGCCGGCGGGTGGTCTGACCGACGGGACGATCCGGCTGCGCGCGGTCGGCCTCGAAGACACGTCGGCCTGGATCGACGACCACGACAACCCGGAACAGCGCCGCTGGGCATTCCACGATCACGGTCCGACCACGACGGAGGAGGCGCAGCGGCGGGTCGTCGACGCGGCCCTGGCCTGGCTGGTGGGCGGCGCGGCGACCATGGCCATCGTGGAGGCCGGGACGGGTGAGACCGCCGGGTTCCTGACGTTGCGCAAGGCGGGCCCTCCCGCCGTCGGCGGGATCGGGTACAGCGTGCGTCCCGCGTTCCGCGGCCGGGGCTTCACGGCACGTGCGCTGCGGCTGGTCCGGGCATGGGCACTGACCAACGGCGGCTTCCACCGCCTCGAACTCGGCGCCAATGCGGACAACGTGGCGTCCCAGCGCGCCGCTCTGTCCGGCGGCTTCCAGCCGGACGGGGTGCGTACCGAGCGGCTGCGCAACCCGGACGGCAGCTTCTCCGACGAGGTCCGGTTCGTCTCGCTCCGCCCGCAGGACTGATCTGCTAACGAGGAAGCACGGTCACTGAGCACCGGCCGAAAGCTGCCTCAAGCTGCGAGGGTTTGCGGTGTGCGCGTCGACATAGCTGGGACCGGAACCGCCGGAACCGCGAGACGGCGCCGGACCGAGGCACGGTCGTGGCGCACCGCCGACCAGCCGAACCGATGCGCAGTCAGCGCGGCGGCCATCGAGGCCAGCCGCCGGCAGTGCACCAGGCCGTCCTGGCCGTGGCGGTGCCGTCCGCGATATCTGCGCAGCACGAAAGTCCGGCGGTACCGCAGCGTCATCGCTGTCTCCCGTCACTGTGCGTAAACCCGAGTAGTGACGGACGGTACGGATGGGGTAGCAGTTAACTGGGGAGGCGCGCCGTGTCTTATGTGGCCAGACGGATGAGGCCGTAGTCGTAGGCGTGCCGCCGGTAGACGACGCTCGGCTGGCCGGTCGCGGCGTCGTGGAAGAGGTAGAAATCGTGCCCGACCAGCTCCATCTCCAGGAGTGCCTGGTCAATCGTGGTCGGCGTGGCCGGATGCACCTTCTCGCGCACGACCTGACCGGGACCAGTGTCCGGCTCGCCGCTTTGAGCCTCATCGGCGGCCCCGGGTTCGTTGGTCACCACCTCGAGAATTGGGCCGCGGCCGTTCGCGGTGGCCTTGGACAGCGAGGTCGGGTTGCGCCGGCCGCGATGGATCCGACGCCTGTCGGCGGCCTGCCGGAACCGGCGTTCGACCTTTTCTACGGCCAGGTCGAGCGCGGCGTAGAAGTCCGACGCGCATGCCTCGGCACGCACGACCGGGCCCCGTACCCGGCAGGTGATCTCGACGCGCTGGCACTTGTCCGCCTGGCGCGGATTGCGTTCGTGAAGAAGTTCGACGTCCGTTCGAATGATTTTCGCGTCGTAGCGTTCGATCCGAGCTAGTTTCTCTGAGACGTGGATCCGAAAGTGATCCGGTACCTCGACATTGCGCCCGCGGACGACTAATTCCATGCGACCTCCCACGCGGTAACGGCGCTAAACCGACGACGACGGGGGCTCGCGCCTCATGGGGTTGTTGTCAACCTGGTGTCGTGCTGGTTGATCACGCTATCTCGCTCGCCTGGCAATTCCCATAGCGTTGGAGCAAAAGGTCGGCCGAGGATGCCTCCACCTCGCTCGCACGCGGGACGAACGCGACGACCGCGCCACCGCGGACCGACCAGCCGGCCGTCAGCAGCGCCCGACGCGCCTCGAGGAGCGTCGCACCGGTCGTGAGGATGTCGTCCACTACAAGGCACGGCGTGCCCGGCGACGGCGGGGGTGCCGCCCGCATCGCGGAGGCCAGGTTCTGAGCCCGCTCGGCGGCACTCAACCCCACCGAGTCCCGGACGGGCCTGATGAGGCGCAGCGCGGGCAGGACCGGCCGACCGGACAGCCACCCGGCCCGGCGCACCAGTCTGGCCAACGGGTCGCCGCCGCGCTCGCGCCTCGCGGCGCGACGGATAGGTATCTGGATCAGGACCCCCGGCGGCCCGCGCTCCACCGAATCGGCCAGGAAACCGGACAGCGGACCGGCCAGGTCGCGGCGTCCCCGCTCCTTGTAGGCGATCAGCATCGTCTGGACCACCCCGGCGTATCGTGCCGCCCCGCGGACCGTCAGGGCCCCCACCCGCCGGGCCCGCGGCGCGAGCACCGCCGCCCGGCATCGCGGGCAGAGCGCTTCGGCGGCCACGGCGCAGCCGATGCAGCAGCGCGGCAGTACCAGGTCCAACGTCGCGGCTAACAGGGAGGGCATACGTTCAGGCTGGCCGCCGCGCAGACCTCACGGCCAGCCCAACCACCAGGCTGTGCACATCGCCGGGGCTGTGGACGACATCAGGTGGTGGCGAACGTCGGCGCGTACCCGCCGGGCTGTGCTGTCCCCTCGAACGCCGCCCAGTCGCCACTGCCGGTGGTGGTCTCCTGCCAGAGCGAGCTGGCGCTCGGCGGGGCACCGACCGCGATCACCGGGAACGCGCCGGGGGTCACCGCGATCGCCGTCGGAGCACCGCCGGGCAGGTTGCTGGTGCCCAGCGCGGCGGCGTTGGAGCCGTCGACCAGCATCGTCCATACGCCGAGGCGGCCATTGGCGCTCGTCCCGATGTAGACGAGCGTCGAGCCGTCGCTCCAGCCGGCGTCCCGCACCGTGAGGTCCGTCCCCGTCACCGGGCGCATCCCGGTGACCTGCGGCCCCGACGAGGTGGGGTTGATGCCGCCGACCCACAGCGTCGACACATCGCCCTGGGCGATCACCAGCGCGACCCGGGACCCGTCCGGGCTGATCCGCACCGACCGGATCTGCAACCCACCCGGCGGGAATGCCACGGTTGGTTCGACGAACGGGATCCGCGCCAGCCGCTGCCCGTCGACGGTATACAGCCGCCGGCCGACGCCGATCCAGAGGCGGCCACTCACCCGGTTCCAGTCCGGTCGGCTGGTCGCTCCGGACGGCAACCGGATCTGCGTCGGCCGGCCGCGTAGCCCGCCGATCGCGAGATGGCCGTTGTCCGAGCGGACGCCCGCGATGGCTATGTCGTCACTCGACTGTCGGACGGCGACCGACTCCAGCGGATACCGGCCGTCGCCGAACGACCCGGACACCGGCCGCGCGGCCGGCCCGGCGAACAGCAGGCCGCCGCGCAGGTAGTACGGCGTGGGGTTTACCTGTGGCGTCGAGGAGAAGGACTGGAAGTCCTCAGTTGTGAACGTGGTAAGCCCGTTGGGGAGCGTGACGACGGTCGACCCGTCGGTGATGCGGATGGCCGCCGCCTGCTCGGCGCTGTCGTAAGTGAACGCGAGCTGGGCGGCGAGGCGGCGCAGCTCGTTGGGGTCGAAATGACTGGACCCGGGCAGGTTGATGGTCAGCTCGCGCGAGGCCGAGAGGGTGGCCCGCACGTTGCGGGCGTCGATCTGCGGCATCGCGTTGCGGGCGATGTCGCTGAGCTCCGGACGCGGCCCGGCGATCAATTGGTCCAGCAGCCACGTGGACAGCGACTGCGCGGCGAGTGCCGTGTACCGCACGTCGGGGACCAGGTAGGAGTTCGTCGAATCGAAGAAGTACAGCGTTCGCCGGTAGTTCGGGATGAAGTCGTCGTGGTCGATGATCAACCCGGGTGGCAATTCCGATATGCGCCACTGCGAGTCGACCTGGCTCAAACGGAAGCCGAACACCTTCGTCGCCGCCGACTGGGTGACGTCCAGGTTCGGGGTGTACTCGCCGACGCTGTCGACCGAGCCGACGACTTCGTCGACGGTGACGTTGATCTGATCGCCGGACAGTGTGCCGACCCGGATCCCGTCGACCACGCTCACGTTCGACGTGGACGTCGACCAGGTACTGCGTGCTTCCGGCGTCAGGTACGCCTTGGCGATGGTGTGCTCGGCGTCGGTGCTCAGGTTGGCGTCGAGGAACCCCTTGACGATCGCGCGCGGCGACTCGCCCGGGGCCGGCGGCGCGATCTGTTCGTTCAGCGGTTGCTCGACGGCCGGTAGCGTGGCCACCACCTGCGGCTGAGACTCGCTGGGTATCCCGGTGCAACCGGTCAAGAGCACCGCGGCCACTGCGGTCAGCACCGCCAGCACTAAGCGTCGTCGTGTCACTCTTGGTCTCCGTGGACTCCGTTGAGGGAGGCGGGCAGGGTGAGCGGCGCGTCGGTGAGTTCGACGTCTGGACGCAGCGGCAAGGTCACCAGGAAGGCGGCGCCCACTCCCGGACGGCCCGCGGCCTGGAGCCAGCCGCCGTGCAACCGGGCGTCCTCCAGGCTGATGGCCAGGCCCAGGCCGGTGCCGCCGGTGTGCCGGCTGCGGGACGGGTCGCCGCGCCAGAACCGGTTGAAGACGAGTTTCTCCTCGCCGTCCTTCAGTCCCACACCGTGGTCACGCACCAAGATCGATACCGCCTCGTCGTTCCCGCCGACGACCACATCGACTGGCTTGCCCTCGCTGTGGTCGATGGCGTTGGCGACGAGGTTGCGCAGGATCCGTTCGAGCCGGCGCGGGTCGGCGTCAGCGGTGATGGGCTTCTCGGGCAACATGACCTGCACGTCGACGCCCTGCTGCTCGGCGAGCACGCGGCTGGCGTCGGTGACCCGCCGCACCATGGCCCCGACATCGGTCGGCTCGCGCTCGAGGCGCACCACGCCCGCGTCGTAGCGGCTGATCTCGAGGAGGTCGGCCAGCAAGCTCTCGAACCTGTCCAGCTCGGCGTTGAGCAGCTCAACGGACCGGGCCACGTCCGGGGAGAAGTCGGCGCGCCGGCTGTCGAGCACCTCGGCCGCCATCCGCACCGTGGTCAACGGCGTGCGCAGCTCATGGGAGACGTCACTGGTGAAGCGCCGCTGCGACACCGACAGTTGCTCGAGCCGGGTGAACTGCCGCTGGAGGCTCTCCGCCATGTCGTTGAACGAACTGCCCAGCAGCGCCAACTCGTCCTGGCCGTGGACGTCGATGCGCTGGTCGAGGTCGCCGCCGGCCAGGCGCTCCGCGGTGCGGGCCGCCACCCGCACAGGCCGGACGACCTGCCGGGTGACCAGCAGCGCGATGGTGGCGATGAGCACAACCAGGCCCAATCCGGCCAGGAGGGCGGTGCGCTGCACCAAAGCGATGGAGTCCCGTTCGGTGACGAGCGGGAAGAGGTAATAGAGCTGGAAGGACGCCACGCGCGAGGAAACCTGCCCGCCGACGATAAGGCCAGGCACGGTGCCGCCACTGTGCCCCGCGATCGGCGCGTACTGCATGGCCAGCGTGCCCGCGGCGACCGTTTCCTGGAGCGCGGCGGGGACATCCGGCTGCTTGCCGAGCGACTGCTGGATGACCTCGTCGGCGCCCTGCACCGACGTCTCGAAGGATCCGACGGAGGCCAGCCCGGAGCTCACGTCCAACTGATTCAGGACGTTGCTCACCCCGAGGATGTCGCCGGGCTCGAATGCCTGGAGCCGGGCGGTCACCGCGGCAATGCCCGCCTGAGCCTGCGCCTTGGCCACGTCCTTCTTCGAGCCGAGGATGCCGTCGGCGATTCGGTTGTTCATGAAAACGCCGACGACGAACACCACCGAGCCGGCGATGAGGACGGTGGTAGCGGCCACCCGCAGCGCCAGCGAGCGGCTCCATACGCTACGTAGCCCGCGACGGCGTGGCGGGACAGGCGTCGCCCCGCGGGGCCGGCGCCGTCGTGCTGTGGTGCTGGTCATTGCGCTTGGACTTTCAGGCCGGCCCGGCCTTGTATCCGACGCCGCGCACGGTCAGCACGATCTCGGGACGTTCCGGGTCAGTCTCCACTTTGGCGCGCAGCCGCTGCACGTGGACGTTGACCAGCCGGGTGTCGGCCGCGTGACGGTAGCCCCAGACCTGCTCTAGGAGCACCTCGCGAGTGAACACCTGCCTCGGCTTGCGCGCCAGCGCGACGAGCAGGTCGAACTCCAGCGGGGTAAGGGAGATGGGCTTGCCGTTGCGGCTGACCTGGTGGCCGAGCACGTCGACGGTGACCGGTTCCTCAGGCGGGCCGATGGTCAAGGTCTCCGGCTGCTGCTCGTCGTGCTGACGCAGCCGGGCCCGGACCCGGGCGGTGAGCTCCTTCGGCTTGAACGGCTTGACCACATAGTCGTCGGCACCCGCTTCGAGCCCGAGCACGATGTCGACGGTGTCGGACTTGGCGGTGAGCATGATGATCGGCACGCCGGACTCCGCCCGGATGGCTCGGCAGACGTCCATCCCGTTCATGCCGGGCAGCATCAGGTCGAGCAGTACCAGATCCGGCTTGAACGAGTTGAACGCGCTCATGGCGCGCGTCCCCTCGGCCACGAAGGCGGCCTCGAAGCCGTCGTTGCGCAGCACGATTCCGAGCATCTCCGCGAGCGCGGCGTCGTCGTCGACCACCAATACGCGAGGCTTCATGGCACACATCGTTCCATTTCCGCCACCCGAATGCTGGTGCTTCTGGTCATTCCGACAGGTCGACGTCAGCTGTCGCCGATGTCACGCATATCCCGACGAGCACCGTGCAGACCATCCCGGCGAAGATTTCCGGCGCCGGAGTGAACGACGCGAGCAGTACCGCCACGACGGCAACAGCGAAAGCGATCTTGGTCCGGTCGCCCGGGTCGTGCGGGCGGATATGGACGATGTACAGGCTGATGAGGATCACCGCGACGGGCACGGTGAGCGACAACGCTGCCGTCAGCCCGGACACCTCAGCGTGGTGCGTGTAGTAGTCAATGCGTATTGCCAGCCCGGCACCCACCGCAGCCGTGCCGCCGAAAACGAAATAGTGGCCGAATCCCCAACCCATGTTCCGGGCCACGTTCTGGCTCGCGAGCACGTCGGCGTCCTCGCGTGAGAAGTACAGCCACCACAGGCTGAACACGATCGCCACGCCGCCGATGACGACGCGGAAGAGGCCGGTGCCTCGCTCGCCCGCGTCCAGCGCCCCCTGGATGGCCACCGTGGTGGAGAGGATGCACTCGCCGAGCATGATGATGAAAAAGAGGCCGTAGCGCTCAGCCACATGATGCGGATGCCATGGCGTCTCACCCGCCGCCTCGGCGAATGGCGGGACGCACAGTTCCAGGGCCACGAAGATCAGGAACCACGGCAGGATCAGCCACGACGGAACGAAGAGGAAGCAGATCCAGCCGACCTGCACGGCCATGACCCCGTAGGCGTATCGGAGCGCGGTGCGCCGCCGCGGCCGGTCGCCGGCCGCCACCCGGAACCACTGGAAGACCAACGCGATCCGCATCACTACGTAGCCCTCGACGCCGACGCCGGTCCGGCCCTCCGTGATCATCCGTGGGATGCCGGCGGCCAACATCAGCGACCCGACGATCTGGAGGATGGTCAGGAGCCGGTAGAGGACGTCGTCGTTGTCGTAGGCGGAGCTGAACCAGGCGAAGTTGAGCCAGGCCCAGAAGATGGCGAAGAACGCCATCGCGAACCCGACCGTCCCGCGCGGGACGTGTCCGGCGCCGATCTCGTGGTGCAACCCGGCCGACGCCTGCGCCACCGCCACCACGAAGCACAGGTCGGTGAACAGTTCCAGCGGTGTCGCCACCCGGTGTTCCTCGGAAGGATCTCGGGCGATGAGCGGCCGGATGTAGCGACTCAGTCGCGAGGCCGCCACGTCCGCCGCCCCGTCATGGGCGAGATGGTACGTCGGGCGGCGGGAGACGGCTCAGTGGGCGGGGCGGACGTACGAGCCGAAGCAGGAGCCCGCGATCCGGGTCAGCCGATCGCTCTCAATGTAGGCGGTGCCGTAGGCCGCGATGGCCTTGCGGAACGGGCCGCCGGGCCCGCTGACCGTGCTCGAAGACGCGGTCACATGCGCGCCGTGTGGCAGCGCGTCATCGATCTGGGAGTACACGCTCGGCCGGGAGTAGACGCTCGCATAGCTGGCCGAGACGGCGTATGGGCAATAGGTCGTGGCGGCAAGAGCAGGCTTCGGCACAAGTGCCGCAGCGGTTGCTCCTGCGCCGAGGGCGATAGCGATCAGGCGGGATCGACACACGGGTGCCTCCCGCGCACGGTGCGCGGACGGGACGCACCGGAAGGGTTGACTGTACCGACCGGTTCTGACGGATTTTTGCCACCAGTCGGTGGAATCCGGCAAAAGCGGTCGTCAGCCGGGGTCAGTACCGGTAGTGGTCGGGCTTGTACGGCCCGTGCACTTCCACGCCGATGTACTCGGCCTGGTCCTTCGTCATCTGGGTGAGCCGCGCGCCGAGCGCGTCCAGGTGCAGCCTGGCCACCTTCTCGTCCAGGATCTTGGGCAGCGTGTAGACCTGCCGGTCGTACTCGCCGACCTTGGTGAGCACCTCGATCTGGGCCAGCGTCTGGTTCGAGAAAGACGTCGACATGACGAAGCTCGGGTGGCCCGTGGCGTTGCCGAGGTTCAGCAGCCGGCCCTCGCTCAACACGATGATCGAGTGCGCCAGCCGTGTCGCAGTCGCGGGGAAGGTCCACTCATGCACCTGCGGCTTGACCTCGGTCTTCACGATGCCCGGTACCTTCGCCAGGCCGGCCATGTCGATCTCGTTGTCGAAGTGGCCGATGTTCCCGACGATCGCCTGGTGCTTCATCTTGGCCATGTCCTCGGCCATGATGATGTTCTTGTTGCCGGTGGCGGTGACGAAGATGTCGGCGGTCGTGATGACATCGTCAAGTTCCACCACCTGGAGTCCGTCCATGGCCGCCTGGAGAGCGCAAATCGGGTCGACCTCAGTGACGACAACCCGGGCGCCCTGACCGCGCAGCGATTCCGCCGAGCCCTTGCCAACGTCGCCGTAGCCGCAGACCACGGCGACCTTGCCTCCAATCATCGTGTCGGTGGCACGGTTGATGCCGTCCACCAGGGAGTGCCGCACGCCGTACTTGTTGTCGAACTTGGACTTGGTGACCGAGTCGTTGACGTTGATGGCCGGGAACAGTAGTCGTCCGGCGTTGGCGAACTCGTAGAGTCGGTGCACCCCGGTGGTGGTCTCCTCGGTTACCCCCTTGACGTCCTGGGCCAGCCGGGTGAACCGGTTGGGTTCGCGCGCCAACGAGCGGCGCAGCGTCTCGAGGATGACCTTGTACTCCTCGGCGTCGTCCTCGCTGGCCTGCGGCACGGCGCCAGCAGTCTCGAACTCGACGCCCATGTGGATGAGCAGGGTGGCGTCGCCACCGTCGTCGACGATGGAGTCGGGGCCGCGGCCGTCCGGCGCGGCGAGCATCTGCTCGGTGCACCACCAGTACTCCTCCAGCGTCTCGCCCTTCCAGGCGAACACCGGAACGCCCTGCGGGTTCTCCGGCGTGCCGTTCGGACCGACGACGACAGCCGCGGCCGCGTGGTCCTGGGTGGAGAAGATGTTGCAGCTGGCCCAGCGCACCTCGGCGCCCAGCTCGACCAGCGTCTCGATGAGGACGGCGGTCTGAACGGTCATGTGCAGGGACCCGGCGATCCGCCTGCCGGTCAACGGCTTCAGCCTGCCGAACTCGGCGCGCAGCGCCATCAGGCCCGGCATCTCGTGCTCGGCGAGCTGGATCTCCTTGCGACCGAAGGCGGCCAGGCTGAGGTCGGCGACCTTGAAGTCGCTGACCGAGCCGAGGCTGTCGGCCGTCAGCGGCGCCGAGGTGGTCGTTGTGCTCACGTGGAACTCCTGTTCTCCAGGTGACGTGGGGGTTCTTTCGAAGGCAGGTTGGGCTGGTTGGGACGCCAGATCGTGCTCAGACTCGGCGGCGAGCCTGCGGTATAGACCGGCGCTGGTCGGTTCGCGGATCCGGTGAATCATCCCGAACCACTCGTCGATGTCTCGGGCGAGGTCCGGGTCGGTCCGCATGCGCATCTCGAAGGCCAGGTCGGTGATACCCAAGTCGTAGCGGTCGATCAGCCCCTTCAGGGCACGCAGCCGGGCGATCTGGCGCGGGCCGTACAGCCGATGACCGCCGGGCGAGCGCATCGATGTGACCAGCCCGTGCTGCTCGAGATACCGAAGCATCCGCTGGGACCAGCCGGTCGTCTCGACCGCCTGGTGCATAGTCAGCGGCTTCATCGAGACGGAACTCTATCACGGTCGTGTCAGATTTTGGGAACCCCAATCACCGACCGGCGCAACCTCGTGGACCGCAGCCTGCCCAGCACCAACGGCTGGTCGTACATCGACGCGGACGATCCGGCCGGCGCCATCCTCGCCCCCGCCGACAGCGACGTCGACGGCCACGAGGCCATGTTCATCGCCGCCGACGACAACGTCGGTGGGCGTGATCTTCTCGCCGCGTGGCGGGAGGCGTTTCCCGACGCACCTGTAGCTCGCGCTTCAGAGGTTAGTGGTGGCGATGAAGGCCTCACTGCCCTCGGCCACCGAGTGCGCGACGACGCTGGCGTCCGCGGGCACGAACGCCGAACCACCGCGGCCCAGCGCCACGAGCGTGGTGCCGTCGGCGTCGCGCAGCTCGAGGCGCCCGGCCGTGCACAGGACGATCCGCGGGGCGCCGGCGGGCAGCTCCGTCCCCTCGTCCACCGGCCGGATGCGGTAGAGGGCGAAGTCGGCGACGCCGCTCGGGTACTTCTCCACACCAGGCTGCACCGGCTCGGGCGGCCGCACCGCGGCCGGAGTCTGCTCCACGCGCAGGACGCGCATGAGCTCGGGCACGTCGACATGCTTCGTGGTGAGCCCGCAGCGCAGCACGTTGTCGCTCGAGGCCAGGATCTCGACCGCGGTGCCGCTCAGGTAGACGTGCGGCACGCCGGCGGCCAGGAACATCGACTCGCCGGGAGCCAGATGCACCACGTTCATCAGCATGGCGACGACGACGCCTCGGTCTCGCGGGTACTCCCGCGCCAGCGCGCCCAGCCACGAGGCGGCGTCCTGCCACGGCCCGTCCTGGGCCGCCAGCCGCTCGAAGGCGGGAATCGCGTCCGCCAGCAGATCGGCGATCGCG
>DATAEG010000139.1:0-1811 GCA_036258135.1 Jatrophihabitantaceae bacterium
AGGCGACGGCGCCGGCGACGTCGGCGGGTTCGCCGATCCGGCCGAGCGGATAGGCGGGTGCCAGCAGGTCCGGGTCCTGTGCTTGACGCTCCCACACCCGGGTACGGACGGTGCCCGGCGCAACCACGTTGAACCGCACCGGTCGCTGGTCGGCGTCGATCCGCGAGGCGCCGTACCGCACACTGAGATTGGCGGCCAGGCTCCCCAGCCCTGCCTTGGCCATCGAGTACACGACGTTCCCGAACGCGGCCAGGCCGTTCACCGAGCCGGTCATGACCACGCTGCCGCCGTGCCGGGCGGAGAGCAGATGCGGCAGCGCCGCCTGGATGCATCGCACCGTCCCGTGCAGCGTCGGCTCGAACTGTCCCGACCAGGCCGCGTCGTCGATCTCGGCAAAGTCCTCCGCGGTGGCGATGCCGACGTTGCAGACCAGTACGTCCAGCGCGCCGAAATGGGCGGCGCAGCTCCCGACGGCCGCCGCCACGCTCGCATCGTCGGTGACGTCGCAGGGCACGGGCAGCGCGCCGTCCAGATCGCTGGCCGCGGTCTCAACGGCGTCGAGATCCAAATCGGCGAGCACCACATCGGCGCCCTCGGCGTGCAGCCGGCTGGCGATGGCCTTGCCAATGCCGTGCGCGGCGCCGCATACCAACGCCACTCGACCCTCGAATCGTCCGGTCACCATCTCGCCATCATGTCGCGATGAACTCCGCCCACAAGTGATGGCTTAGGTAGGAACGCCACGGCGCGCACTGAGCCGCGTCGGCGGTGCTGATACCGAGCCGGTCGAGGACCTTGCGGACCGCGAGGTCCGTGTCGAGCAAGACGTCGACGTCCTTGCTCACCCGCATGCGCACGTACCGAGCCGTCCACGGCCCGACTCCGGGAAGCGCGAGCAGCGCGGTCTCGGTCTCGTCAGCGTCAGCGTTGAGCTCAAGCGAGAGTCGGCCGTCCGCCACGGCCCTAGCCAGCCCGATGAGGGCCTGTCCACGGGCCCGCGGCATGGGGAGCACCTCCGGGTCCAGCCTCGCGATCGTCGCGGCCGACGGAAAGAGCCGCCAGCAATCGCGGACCGGCTCGCCGTAGCCGGCCACCAGGCGGCTGAGGACCGTCCGGGCCCCGGCCAGCGAGACCTGCTGTCCCACGATGGTGCCGGCGGCCAACTCGAAGCCGTCGGCCGCGCCCGGCGCCCGCAGCCCAGGGCGGCGCCGGACGAGTGGACGGACCGAGCGCACCACACCCAACACGGCGTCGACCACGACCGGGTCGGCATCGAGGTCGAGCAGATGCCGCAACCGGGCGATCGCGTCAGGGAGGTCCGCAGGATCAACCAGGTCCAGACGCAGGTGGACAGCCTCGGTGCTCAGCGTGAGCTCGGCCAGGCCTGGACCGTGTGCCAGGCGGAGCGTCCGCCGGTAGGTGCTGTCGTCCGCCGACTCGACGCCCGCCACGGCGTGCACTCTCAGGAAGCGCAGCAGCGCGGGCGCGTGCAACGGTGCCGCGACCGCGAGAGGCAGTTCGTTGATCAACCGGTGTTGCGCAGGCCCGCGGCTACGCCGTTGATCGTCAAGAGCAGCGCGCGCCGGGCCTCCTCCGACTCGTCTCCGCCGCGTACCCGCGCCAACAGCTCGACCTGCATGTACGAGATGGGGTCGAGGTACGCGTCGCGGACGCTCAGCGTGCGTTTCAGGGACGGCTGGCTTTCGAGCAGCTCACGCTCGCCGGTCACGGCCAGTAACTGCGCTACGGAAAGATCGTGTTCGGCCTGGATGACGTCGAACAGCCCGGCCAGCTCATCCGGCACCAGCGAG
>DATAEG010000140.1:0-41687 GCA_036258135.1 Jatrophihabitantaceae bacterium
CTCGTAGACCTCCGACTGCGCGTTGACCCGGAACAGCACCGCGATGTCGGCGGGCTCGATGCCGTTGCTGACGAGACGGGCGCACTCGGCCGCCACGGCGGTCGCCTCGGCGGGCTCGTCTGCGTATTCGGTGAAGGTGGGCTCAGGGCCGGCTGGGCGCTGGCCGTGCAGCCGGACTCCGGAGCCGCTGATCGGCGCAATCAGCGTGTTGGCCAGGCCCACGACCTGCGGGGTGGAACGGTAGTCACGGTGCAGGCGCACCACCGTGGCATGCGGGTAGCGGCGCGGAAAGGCGAGCAGATACTCGGGGCTGGCTCCGGCGAAGGAGTAGATCGTCTGGTTGGGATCGCCGACGACACATAGGTCGTCCCGCTCGCCCAGCCAGGCGTCCAGCAGGCGTTGCTGCAATGGCGACACGTCCTGATACTCGTCCACGACGAAGTGCCGGTACCTCGCCCGCACCTGGGCGGCGACGTCGGGGAAGGACTCGATCCCGGCCGCGGTGACCAACAGCAGGTCAGCGAAATCCAGCAGCGACGCCCGGCGCTTGGCCTGCTCGTATTGCTCGTAGATCTCGGCGACGACGTCTGCCGGCTGCGGCAGCTCTCGGCCCGCCGCCTTCGCGCGGACCGGGTAGTCCTCCGGCGTCACCAGCGTTGACTTGGCCCATTCGATCTCGCTGGTGAGGTCGCGCACGTCCTCGCGGTGGACGCGGACGCCGACGCGCACGGCGGCGTTCGAAACCAGGCGCAACGGCTGGTCGACGATGTCGGGCAGGGCTCCACCGAGGATGCGCGGTGCGAAGTACTGCAACTGGCGCAGCGCCGCGGAGTGGAACGTCCGGGCCTGCACGCCGGCGGCGCCGAGCGCCCGCAGCCGGGTACGCATCTCCCCCGCGGCGCGGGTGGTAAATGTGACCGCCAGCACATGGCTCGCGGGAATCGCCCCGGACCGCACCCCGAACGCGATGCGGTGGGTGATGGCCCGGGTCTTGCCCGTCCCGGCCCCGGCCAGGATGCACACCGGTCCGCGCACCGCCTGAGCCGCCTCGGCCTGTTCGGGGTCCAGCCCGGCGAGCGGATCACCCATGGATGGTGATGGTGTCATCCCGCTCCGACGCCGCGTTGGCCCGCCGCCGAAATGTGTTCTGCGCCGCACCCCCGGCCGCGGCTGGAACACCGCCCCGGCTGACCCTGTTACAACTAAACCCAGCCTTCCCCGACGAAAGGATCCTCCGCTCGATGCTGACCATGTACACGACGACGTGCTGCGGCTACTGCGTTCGTCTGAAGCGCGGCCTCAAGGCCGCCGGCATCGGGTTCGATGAGGTCAACATCGAGGAGGACGCTGCCGGCGCCGAGCTTGTCATGGACGTCAACGACGGCAATATGACAGTCCCGACGATCGTCTTCTCGGACGGCACGACTCTGACCAACCCGGCGCTCGACCAGGTCCGAGCGCGACTCGCGAAGGCCAGCTGACCCGGCGCGGATCAGCCGCGCAGCCAGTTGGTGAGCAGGCTGTTGGCGATCGAGGCGGTACCGGGCAGGGCCCGCAGGGGCGTCGGCCAGTCCTGCGGCCACTCGGCGCCGGCCTCTCCCCAGCTGCGCGCGGCCCGAACCTCCTCGCGGGTGAACCAGCCCGCCTCGGCGAGCTCGCCGTCTTGCAGTCGGACCGGCTGGCTGGAGTCGGCGACGGCGGTGAAGCCGAGCATCAGCGACGCCGGGAACGGCCAGGGCTGGCTGCTCACGTAACGCACCCGGCGCACCTCCAGTCCCACCTCTTCCTGCACCTCGCGAGCCACGGCCGCCTCCGCGGACTCCCCCGCCTCGACGAACCCGGCCAGGATCGAGAACCGGCCTTCGCCCCACTCCGGGCCGCGGCCGAGGACGCACCGGTCCGCGCCGTCGTGGACGAGCATGATCACCGCGGGATCGGTGCGCGGGAAGTGCAGCGTCCGGTCGACGGTGCACTCGGTGGCCCAGCCGGCTGAGACCGGCCGGGTCGGCGCGCCGCAGCGTGGGCAGAAGCGGTGCGTGTCGTGCCAGGCCGCCAAAGCGACGGCGGCGGCCAGCAGGCCGGCGTTCAGGTCGTCCAACGTCGCGGCCACGACGCGCAACGACTGCCAGTCCGGGTCCCGGCGAGCGGAGACGCTGAAGAAGACCTGGCCCTCATGCTCGCCGAGGAACGTGCGCGGCAGCTCGGCATCCACGTCAGCCCCGGCCCGGAAGACCAGCTCCATACCCGCGTCGGTGGGCCGAACCGGGGCGAACCCGTCCGGGCTCACCACCAGCACGCGCGCGCCCGACCATACCTTCTGGAGCCAGTCGTCGTCGGCACGGCGGTGCGCCGCCCGGTCGTGGGCCGATCGAGCCAGGGTGGGACGGACCCGGCGCTTCACCCCTCGTCCAGCCGAGCCAACCGACCTAGCGGCGCGGCCACCTGGGTCGCGTCGCCGACCACAACGGTGAGCACTCCCGCGGGAGCCAGATACTCGGCTGCCACACGTTGCACGTCGTCCACCGAGACAGCGTTGAGACGGTGGGGTTGCTCGGCCAGGAATTGCGGCCCGAGCCCGACACCGGCCAGCTGGGAGAGCGTCGAAGCCAGCCCCGCTTGCGTCGACGTGCCCAGCGCGAGCGAGCCGACGGCGTAGTGCCGGGCCGACTCGAGCTCGTCGGCCGTCACCGGTAGCGTGGCCATCCGGCTCAGTTCGTACGTCGTCTCCATGAGGGCCGGCGCGGTGACCTCAGTGGCCACGTCGGCGGCCGCGATGAACACCGAGCCGAGCACGTGGTGGCTGATCGAGCTGCGCGGACTGTAGGTGTAGCCCTTGTCCTCGCGGATATTGCTCACCCACCGGGAGGAGAAGTTGCCCCCGAACACCAGGTTCGCGACCTGTAGCGCCGGTGCGTCAGGGTGGGCCCTCGGCAGGGCCGGGCCCCCCAGCCGCATGGCCGACTGGACCGAGCCTGGCCGGTCCAGAAGTTGCACCGGCAACGCGGGGGCCGTCGGGAGCTGAGGGAGGGGTCGGGCAACAGGCCGGCCGCGCCATCCACCCAGCGCCCGCTCCACCTCGTCCAGAGCCTTCTGCGGGGCCAGCGACCCCACGACGACGAGGCTGGCGCCGCGGGGCAGGACGCGCTCGCCGTGTAGGGCCCGCAGCTGCGCCGCGGAAACCCGACTGACGGCCTCGGGACGCGCCAGATCGCGGGCGTAGGGATGGTCTCCCCACATGCGCCGCCCCAGCGCCTCATGCGCCAGGACGCCCGGCTGGGCGCGCGCGATAGTCAGCCGCTCCACCAGACGGTCCCGTTCGCGGGCCACGTCCCGAGCCGGATACGCCGCTGACGTGAGCGCCTCGGCGAGGAGATCGAGCAGGTCGGCGAGCCGAGTGGTCAGGGCCGACCCACTGAACCCCAGCCGGTCCGCGTCGGCCGACGTCGACAGGGACGCGCCGTAGCGCTGGAGTGCCTCGGCGAAGCCCACCCGGTCGCGCTGCTCGGTGCCGGCGAGCACGCAGTCGGCCAGCAGCGCGGCTCGGGCTGCGTGCGAGGGTGCGGTGGAACCGAACGGCACGCGCAACCGGATTTCGGCCAGCGGCACGCCGGTACGGCGCACCGCGAGGACGGACAGCCCGTTACGCAGGCGCCGCTCGGCGACGTCCAGGGCCCGCGGCGCGCGCAACGGCGCCAGTTCGGGCACGCCCGTGAAGTCGGGCCTCATTCGTCGCCTCCGGGCACGAGGTCCAGGACGGCCCGATGTTGGTCGGCCAGAGCGGCTGCCGCGTCGATGACATCGGCGTCGGTGACCGCGGACAGCAGCGCCGGGGCCTCGGCGACCAGTTCCGCGCGTCCGTGCACGAGCTCGAACTTGGCCAGGGTGGCGGCGCGGTCCATGCTCGCGTCCAGGCCGCGAAGCAGGGAGGCGACCAACCGGGTGCGCACCCGGTCCAGCTCACCGGCCGCGAGCCCGTCGGTGGCCACCCGCTGCAGTTCGGCGTCGATTCCGTTCACCACTCGGTCGCGCGCCGCCAGGTCGGGATAGAACGCACTGATCGTCATCAGGACCGGGTCGCGCTCCTCGAACGGGTCGCCGAACTCACCCACATAGGCCGAGGCTTCGGTGACCAGCCCGGCGCCCTGGACCAGGGCGCGCCACAGCCGCGACGCGTCGCCGTCGGCCAGCACCTCGGCCAGCAGGGCGTGGGCGAGGTAGGCCCGGCCCAGGCCTTTCGAGTCGGGCAGCCGGTAGCCCAGCGCGACCGCGGGCATCGGCGCATGCAGGTCCCGGACCGTGCCACGCCGCTCGGCATCCGGACGCGGCTCGCCGAACGCCGGCCGGCGCGGGGTGCGCCGAGCCGGCAGCGGGCCGAAATGCCGCTCGACCATCGCCCAGGTCTCATCCAGGTCGAGGTCACCGGCCACGCACAACACCGCGTTCGACGGCGCGTAGTACGACCGGAAGAAGGTGCTGGCGTCGGCCTTGGTAGCCGCCTCGAGATCGACGAAGTCGCCATAGCCGTTGTGCGCGTTCGCGAACGTCTCGTACATGACCCCGGGCAGGTAGAGCCAGGGGAAACCGCCGTACGGCCGGTTCATGACGTTGACCCGGATCTCCTCCTTGACCACGGCGATCTGGTTGGTCACGTTCTCGTCCGTCAACTGCGGTCCGGCCATGCGGTCAGCCTCGAGAAACAGCCCGCGCTCCAACGCGTTGCTGGGCAACGCCTCGTGGTACTCGGTGTAGTCGATGTGGGTGCTGCCGTTGAACGAGCCGCCGGAGGACTGCACGTACCGGGCGTGCGCCATCTTCTCGAGGTGGCGCGACCCCTGAAACATGAGGTGCTCGAAGAGGTGGGCAAAGCCGGTGCGGCCCTGCGGCTCGGAGCGGATGCCCACGTCATAGACCACGGTAATGCCGACGACCGGCGCGCTACGGTCGGGGACGAGCAGGACACGCAGTCCGTTATCGAGTACGCGGCGGCTGATCGTGAAGCGCGGGGCGGGCAGCCGCGTCCTCGGAGGCACGCTCTTCACCCTAGGCACCGGCCCGCGGTTCGTGCTCACCACGTCGGCGCGGTGTGCTGCCGCCCCGGTCTCCCGACCGGCGAGGCGGAGGAAATGGCCGCGACACGCCGAGGCGACCAACCAGGACCTCCCCTTCGGCCGGCATAACCTCCCCCTCGGCTATGACGACCTCGCGGTTCGAGGACGGTTAAGCGGCGACCTTGACCTGGGTGATGATCCTTGGGACCAGCGGCCAGTACTTCTTGACGTCGTCGGGCACCGAACAGAAGAACGCGGCCGAGGTCGTGTCGGTCACCCGGATGGCGACCAGCCAGACCATCTCGGTCTTGACCTTGAGATGTCTCTGCTGCCGAACGGTGGGACTAACGGTCATGAGCGTTTGCAGGAGCCTGGCCTGGTGACCGTCAATGGTCATGGCCTTGGAGGCCTTGGTCGTCGCCTTCGCGTTCGCGCCCCAGAACTCGTTGGCCTTCATCGCGGTCATGACTGTGGTGTTGATCGTCGAGAGCGAGACCCCGGACGTCTCGGTGAGCGACCGCGAGCCTTCGTTCATGTACCACTGCGGCTCGACGGGCAACGCGACCTGGGTTTGCCAGATCCCGGTCGGATCCCTCAGCGTCGTCATCGTGTTGACGATGCACGGGTAGGACAGCTTCGCCAGGTTGTCGACGACCACCGGGCAGGCCACGTCGTTCGGCGCGCTGGCCGAACTGGACGTGGACGGCTCGCTCGAGCTCGTGTCCGACCCGGAATTGGGCGAGGAGCTGGGCGGGTTGGACGCCGTGCCGTGCCCGCTGACAGTCTGCGTGCACCCGACGACGGCCACCGCCAGCGCGACGAACAGCGTCGGCAGGACCCACAGTCGCTGGCGCTGATGTGGCGCGGTCGGCCGCACGCTGGCAGCGTATCCGTTCCTCCCGCGTCCGACGCCGCGCGTGGGCGGTGCTAATCAGCCCCCAGCCAGCCCGGCACGGCCTACGCGGGCGAGCTCGTCCCAGAGGTAGGCGGCCGCCTCGGCGCCGCGATACAACATCGACAACGACACCTTCTCGTTGGGCGCGTGGATCTGGTCGTCGGGCAGGCCGACGCCGAGGAACACCATCGGCGCGCCCAACGTCGTCTGCATCGCCGCCTCCGGGCCGCTGCCGCCCTCGCGCACCGGCAGCATCTCCGCACCGTCGAACGCCGCCGACAGCGACCGGGCAAGCGCCGCATAGGCGGGCGTGCCGGTCGGCACCGTGCAAGGCGCGACACCATCACCCTCCCAGTTGAGGGTCGCGGTGACGCCGTCCCGCGTGTTCGCGGCGACGAACGCCTCGACGGCGTCGATGATCTTCTTCGGCTGCTGCGCTCCGACCAGCCGGAACGACAGCTTGGCATAGCCGTCGGTGGGGATGATCGTCTTGCCGCCCGGGCCGGTGTAGCCGCCCCAGATGCCGTTGATCTCCGCGGTTGGACGGGTGCCGATCCGTTCTGGAGTGGTGTATCCGGCCTCGCCCCATAGCGCCCGCGACCGGGCGATTCTCAGGAACCGCGGCTCGTCGAACGGGACCTTGGCCATCATGGCGCGGTCGTCGGCGCTCAGCTCCACGACGTCGTCGTAGAAGCCGGGCACGGCTACCCGGCCGTTCTCGTCGTGCAGCTTGGCCAGCAGGCGGGCAAGCTCGGTGAGTGGGTTGCGCACGGCGCCGCCGAAGGTACCGGAATGCAGGTCTATGTCCGGGCCGTGCACGTGCAGTTCCCCACCGATGAGCCCTCGCATCCCAGTAACGGTCGAGGGCTGGTCGGGGGCCAGGACGCCCGTGTCGGTGATGACGATGACGTCACAGCCGAGCCGGTCGCGGTGGCCGTCCAGCAACTGTTGGATGTTGGGCGAGCCGGACTCCTCCTCACCCTCGATGATGAACTTCAGCGACACCGCTGGCGTGTCCCGGCCCGTCTCGGCGAGGTGGGCACGTACGGCGAGCAGGTGGAACAGCAGCTGGCCCTTGTCGTCGGAGGCACCGCGCGCGCGCAGCATGTCGCCGTCGACGGTCGGATCGAACGGATCGGCGTGCCACAGTTCCAGCGGGTCGACCGGCTGCACGTCGTGGTGACCGTAGACGAGGACGGTCGGTGCGTCCGCGTCCGCGCTGGGCCACTCGGCGAACACCGCGGGCAGGCCGGCGTCCTCCCACACCTCGGCGGTGGGGAAGCCGGTACGCGTGAACGCCGCTGCCAGCCACTGCGCGCTACGCGTCACGTCCGGATCGTGCTCGGGCTGCCCGCTGATGCCCGGGATGCGCAGGAAGCCGTCCAGATCGGCCAGGAGTTCGCCGCGGTGGTCGTCGATGAAGTCGCGAATCGTCATGAACGCAGCTTGTCACTCGGCCCTGGGAGTGTCGGTGCCCACCCGTAACCTTCGGGCATGGACATCAAACTCGAGCTCGTCATCCTGCCCGTGTCCGACGTGGACAAGGCGCGTGACTTCTACGTGCAGGCGGGGTTCAAACTTGACTTCGACCACACCGTTTCGGAGGAGATCCGGTTCGTGCAGCTCACCCCGCCGGGATCGGCCTGCTCGATCGCGTTCGGCAAGGGCCTGACGACGATGGAGCCGGGCTCGGTGAAGGGTCTGCAGGCGGTGGTCGAGGACGCCGCCGGGGTCCGCGAGGACCTGCTCGGCCGCGGCCTCGAGGTGAGCGAGGTGGCCGACCTGGAGTGGGGGTCGTTCGTCTACTTCAGCGATCCGGACGGCAACAGCTGGGCGCTGCAGCAGCTGCCGGCGCGGTCCAACGGCGCCGGAGAGGGTTCTGAGGGCTGATCAGCCGGCGATCAGCGCCTGGAGGCCGGCCGCGTCGAGGATGTCGACGGGCTCGACGAAGGTGTCCTGGCGCACGTACTGGAACGCGGCCCGCACCCGGTACATCTGGTCGTCCGGGACGTCATTGAGCGCTGCCCAGGCGATTCGGTAGGCGGCCAGCTGCACCGCGACCGCCTGCTTGCGCTCGCCGGCCGGGATCGCGCCCGTCTTCCAGTCCACGACCAGCCAGCGCGGGCCGTAGAGGTCCGGGTCGTTGTCCGGGTCGAGGAAGACCGCGTCCATCCGCCCCCGGACGACGACGCCGGCGACCACCATCTCGAATGGCACTTCGACCTCGACCGGGGTCAGCGTTGACCAGCGACTGGCCTCGAACGCCGCTCGTAGCTGGTCGAAGTCGGCGTCGGCGCCCGCCTCGGCGTCCGCGGCGCCGGGGAGTTCGTCGACGTCGAGCAGCCGCTGACCCGCCCAACGCTGCTCGAGCCAGAGGTGGAAGGCCGTGCCGCGCCGGGCCAGCGGCTTCGGCTTGAGCGGGACCGGCCGGTGCAACCGCCGGGCGAACCAATGCGGGTCCTCGCGCAGCGCCACCAGGGCCGAGACCGACAGCTGGCCAGGCAGCGGGACCCCGATGTCGCCCTCATGGCGCGCCGACTGGCGTTCGCGCAGCAGCAGATCCACCTCGGCACCCCAGGTTGACCCGGCCATTGGCGGGCGTGCCATGGCGGACCGGACCAGGGCGGCACCGTGCTCAACGGCCGGCCGGCTGCGGCCCAGCGGGTCGAACGGCCACGGCCGGGTGCGGGGTTCGGCGAGCCGAGGATTCTCCTGGTCCGGCGCCGGCTCGTACCAGCGTGCGACCTCGGCGTGTTCGCGCAGTTCCAGCAGGAACTCCGAAGGCAGGCGGGGTTTGACGCCGTCGGCCCAGGTGCTGCCGCTGGCGAAGACTGTGTGCCGGGCCCGGGTGACCGCGACGTAGGCCAGCCGGCGCTCCTCTAGCACATGCCGCTCCCGTATCTGATCGCTGTGCACCTGGAGCCGGTCGCGTGCCTCCTTGCGGTCGCGGGCATCCTCGACGGTCCAAGTGGGCAGGTCGGCCCGGTCGCCGCGCAGCGGGCTGGGCAGTACCTCGCGTGCCCGCGTCCAGTCGACTTTGATCGGTTTCGTCGGGAAGACGTCCGCGACCAGTCCCGGAATGGCGACCAGATCCCATTCCAGGCCTTTGGCGCCGTGCACGGTGAGTATCTGGACCCGCTCCGGGTCGACCTCGACCTCGCCGCTGGGTAGCCCGTACTCCTCGTCCTCGGCGGCGTCCAGATAGGCCAGGAACGCCGACAGCGTCGCCTGGTCTGCCTCGAGCGCGAAGTGTGCGGCCTCGTCCAGGAAGCGGTCCAGGTGGCGTCGGCCGACACCGCGCCGGTCCACACTCGCTTCGACCTCGACGGCCAGCCCCATCGTCCGTTCCACCTCGGCGACCAGCTCCGGCAGCGGCGCGGACAGCCGACCACGCAGCTGGTGCAGCTCGGCGGCTAGCTTGGCCATCCGCTGCCAGCCGGCCTCGGAGTAGCGCGCGGGTGGGCCGAGGTCGTCCAGCGCCTCGACGAGGCTCCCCCGGTCGCGGTTCTCCGTGTCGCGGTGCGGATTGGCCAGGTACTTCGCCCGACGGGACAGGGCGGCCAGGTCGCGCGGACCAATCGACCAGCGCGCCCCCGTGAGGAGCCGCAGTAGCGCCGCGCTGCTGCCGTGGTCGGCGAGCACTCGCAGGGTGGCGACGACGTCGATGATCTCCGGAGTGAGCAGCAGGCCGCCGAGGTCGACGACCTCGACAGGCAGGCCGGCCTGCTGCAACGTCGCGGCCAGGAGCGGGATATCGCTGCGGCGGCGCACCAGCACCGCGGCGGTGCGCGGCTGGGACCGCGCGGCGCGCAAGCCGGCCCACGCCTCCGTGAGGGCACCAGCCAGCCATTGCGCCTCGTCCTCGACCGTCGCACTGAATGAGACAACGACGCGTCCGGCCGCCGCGTCCGGCCTGGGACGCAACTCCACCGCGCCGCGGCTGGTTGCGCGCAAGTCGACGGCCACGACGTTGGCCGCCATCAACACGGCCACGTCGTTGCGCCAGCTGGTGGCCAGCGGGTAGGTCGGTGCCGGGCCATCGTCGGTGGCAAAGTCGGACGGGAACCGCAGGATGTTGCCGGAACTGGCGCCGCGCCAGCTGTAGATCGACTGGAACGGATCCCCCACCGCCGTCAGTGGGTGCCCGCCGCCGAACAGGCCACGCAACGTCACGATCTGCGCGTGCCCGGTGTCCTGGTATTCGTCGAGCAGCACTGCGGCGTACCTTGAACGTTCCAAGGCCCCGACTTCGGGGAGCTGGGCGAGCTGCGCCGCGCTCACCATTTGGTCGGCGAAGTCCACCGCCTCCAGCGCGTGCTTCGCGGCGGCGTAGGCCTCGACGAGCGGGAGCAGCTCGGCGCGGTGGCGCAGCGACTTCACCAGATCGGCGACGCAGCCCGGATATTCCGCAGTAATCCGCGCGCCGAGCGGCAGCCGGTCGATGGCGCCGATCAGCTCCGCCTCCAGATCGGCCACCGCCGTCGGAGCAGTCAGATGGTCAGCCAGCTGGCCGGCCAGCAGCAGCACCCACTTCGTCACCGAGCTGGGCACACCGATGTCGTCGGGCAATTCGCCGTCGTAGCCGCGTACCGCGGCGTCGGCCAATTGCCACGTCACGGCCGGCGAGATGAGTCGCGCCGACGGTTCCGCGCCGATTCGCAGGCCGTGGTCGGCGACGAGCTGGCTCGCGTACGCGGCGTACGTGAGCACCGTCGGGTCCTCGCCCATCGCGGCGCGCCGTTCGGGCGGCTCGTACCGCGCCCACGCCGCGAGCCGGCGGCGGACCCGTGAGCTCAGCTCGGCGGCCGCTTTGCGGGTGAACGTCAGGCCCAGCACCTGGTCGGCGCGGACGTGCCCGTTGGCGACGAGCCAGACCACGCGCGCGGCCATCGTCTCGGTCTTGCCCGACCCCGCCCCGGCGATTACCACGGCGGGCCCGGGTGCGGACTCGATCACCTCCTGCTGCTCCGGCGTCGGCTCCGGAAGCCCGAGCGCTTTGGCCAATTCGACCGCGGAGATGCCGCCGTCACTCATGACGCTCGGCCACCTCGACGTCCGGCGGGAGGGTCAGTTGCCGGCCCTGCTGTGCCGGACATAGCTTGCGCGCGGCGCAGGAGCGGCAGTATCGGTTCTCGGTCGCCGCGAACTCCCGCCCGCGCATGAGCGCCGCCACGCGACGGATAAGCTCCCGCGCCCACTCGGTGTCCTCGGCGGCGGCGAGCGGCGCCTGCTGCTGTTCGACCCCACCGGAGGGCGCGCCGAGCTGGACGAGCCGGGCGCCGCCGGACACCTGTCCCGCGTCGAAGCCGCCGTGCTCTATCGCGAGCTGATATGCGCCAAGCTGGGGGTGCGCATCGACCTCCTCCTGCTTGGGTTTGCTGCGGCTGGTCTTGAGGTCGACGACGACGAGGCGGTCGGCCGCGTCGCGTTCCAACCGGTCCACGGAGCCGCTGAGCTGCACGTCGTCGACGCTCGCGGCGAAGCGCTGCTCCTTGCCGATCAGCGACAGCCCGGCACGGCTCTCCCGCAGCCACAGGGCCAGCCGTTGCAACATCCCCTCGGCCCGGTTGCGCTCGCGGTTGGCGTACCACCGCGGGCCGAAGTCCAGCGCACCCCACCGGGCGTCGAGCAACTCGGCGAGGTCGGCGACGTCGGCGTCGTCTGCGGCGGCCTCGGCCACGGCATGAATCGCACTGCCCAACGACTCGCTCGCGGTGTCCTCGTCCTGCGCGCCGAAGCTGTCCAGCAACGCCTTCAGCGCGCAGGTCTCGTAGGCACCAAGGGTGGACGGCGACAGGCGCACGACCGCGTCGGCGTCGACCACGCCGCGCTCGTCGGAGAGCGCGGCCAGCCCCCACCAGCTGTCGGGATGAGCGCCGGGGACGTCCGCGGCGGCCAGCCGGGCCAGCTCACCGGCGGCCTCCAGGCGCAGCGGCTCCGCCGTCCTCGGGTCGCACAGGCCGGCCCGCAGCGTGGCCACGACACTAGGCAGGTGCAGGCTCGCCGAGGGCAGGTGCAGCGGCCGCTCGTCCTCGTCCGGTCGTGGGTCGAGCTCGTCGACGAACCGCGATGGCGCTTCGTCCTCCCCCCGAACCGCGCTGACCACGAGCTGCTCCCGGGCCCGCGTGACGGCCACGTAGAACAGTCGCCGCTCCTCCTGGACGAGCGGCTCCGTCGAGACGCCGGAGACCTCGCCGCGCCCGGCGGCCACGTCCACCAGGTACTCCGAGCCGAGCAGCGAGCCGCGCCGGCGCAGATCCGGCCAGATGCCCTCCTGCACGCCGGCCACGCACACCACGTCCCACTCCAGGCCTTTGCTGGCGTGCGCGGTGAGGATCGATACTGCGTCGTCGGTGCGGGTGCGGGCCAGTCGCGAGGACGCGTCGGACGGAATCTGTTGCGCCTCGACCTGCTCGAGGAAGGCGTCCACCTTGGCCAGCGGGACGGCGTCGGCGAGCCGGGCGGCCGCGTCGAACAGCTCGATCACCGCGTCCAGGTCGCGATCGGCGGCGGCCGCCGCGCTTCCACCTGCCAGGCTGGCCTGCTCCCACTTCCTAGCCAGGCCGGACGCCGACCAGACCTCCCAGAGGACGTCCTCCGCGGGCGCGCCGGAGCTTGCCGCGGCCCGTCCGGCGGCCAGGACCTCGGCGACGCGGCTCACGCTGCGCCGGACCCGGACCGGCAGGCTGGCCGCCTCCGGCGGGTCGAGCAGGGTGGCCACCAGCGGGTCGGAGCCGCGGGGCTCGCCCGGGTAGAGGTGTCGGCGCAGCCGGCGCAGCGTCAAGGCGTCCGCCGCGCCGATGGGGCCGAGCAGCAGCTCCTCGGCGGCTTCGACGTCGAGGGCCTCCGGATGCACCGCGCAGCGCAACGTGAGCAGGAGCGCGGCCACCGCGGACTGCTCGGCCAGCGGCAGGTCCGCGGTCAACGACGAGACGGGCACGCCCGCGGTGATCAACGCCCGGCGCAACGTCGACTGCTGGAGGCTGGTGGAGCGGACCAGCACCGCCATGCGCGACCATGGCACGTCCTGTTCGAGGTGGGCGCGGCGCAGAACGTTGGCGATGTAGGCGGCCTCTTCTGACTGGGTGCGCAACAGCACCACGGTCGCGCTGCCCTCGGGCAGGCCTGCCGCCGGCCGCAGGCCGCGGTGGTCGTGCGCCCGGCCGGGCAGCCGGCGGGCCACGGCGCGGGAGGCGGCGAGCAACGCGGCGCCGCTACGCCGCGACGTCTCGAGCGAGACGGTCTCGAGCTCGCCGAAGGCGTCCTCGGCCTCGTCCATGGCCCTCGGGTTCGATCCGCGGAAAGCGTAGATCGACTGGTCCGGGTCGCCGACGATGACGAGTTCCTCCGCACCGGCGGCCAGCAGGCGCAGCAGCTCGACCTGCGCGGGATCGACATCCTGGTACTCGTCGACGAAGAGGTGGCGGCGTCGACTGCGTTCGGCCTCGAGCAGCCGGGGATCGGCGCGCAACGTGCGAATGGCGGCCTGGATCAGCTCCGCGGCGTCGAACGAACCCGGCCGCTGCGCCGACGAAACGTCCAGGTACTGGTGCCAGAACCCGGCCGCCGCCACCCAGTCCGGGCGGTCGTGCCGCTCACCCAGCTCGGCCAGCTGGACGGGGCTGATGCCGCGCTCGCTGGCCCGCAGGTAGAGCTCGCGGAGCTCCTCGGCGAAGCCGCGGGTGCGCAGGGCCGGGCGCAGTTCGGCCGGCCAGGCGGTGCGACCGTCGGCCAGGTCTCCGCGGATCAGCTCACGCAGGATGACGTCCTGCTCCGCCCCGGACAGCAGCCGCGGCGGCTCTTCGCCACAGGCGTTGGCCGCGACCCGGAGCAGGCCGAAGGCGTAGGAGTGCAGCGTGCGGGCCAGCGGCTCGCGGATCACCCGCGCCAGGCGGGCTGCTACCCGGTCGCGCAGCTCGGCGGCCGCACCACGGCCGAACGTGAGCATGAGAATGTTCTCGACCGGCACACCGCGTTCGACGCGCCTGACGACGGCCTCGACCAATGTCAGTGTCTTGCCCGTGCCCGGCCCGGCCAGCACCCGCAGCCGGCCGCGCCCGTGCTCCACCACCCGGCGCTGACCGGCGTCGAGGTCCAGCGCCTGCGCTGCCCTCGGCGATGGGCGCAGCAGCCGGAAGGCGGGCGAGCTCACATTCGTCATCCGATCACATCAGGGCGACGGTTTCGGCGCGACGGTGACATCATCGAAGCAGTGCCGTCCACAGGAGGTGTGCCGTGTCGTCCGAAGCCGATCCGCCCGCGGATCCCGCCACCGCCGCCGAGGCCGCGCAACCGGACCAGGACGACGACTTGCACCGCAACTTCCGGGCCGCCCTAGAGCGCAAGAAGCAGGCCGACCACCGATCCACCGAGCACATGGACGCCCGCGGCGCCGGCCCGGCGAACAACACCACGTCGCGGCGGATGTTCCGCCGCAAGTCCGGCTAGTCAGTCGAGACCGTTCTCCGGCTCGGTGTGCCGGCGGACGAACTCGGCCATGCCTGGGATAGTGAACGCCACGTAGCCATATTCCGGGGAGAAGATCAGGCCCTTGCCGATCAGCCCGGCGCGGGTGGGACCGACGCTGGAGTGCACCTTGCCGAGCCGGGCAGCGATCTCCTGGGTCCGGGAGGGTCCCGCCCCGTCCACCACCATGGCCTGAAGGTAGCGCCGTTCGGCGGGAGTGGCCCGGTCCCAGCGCGCCCGGAAGAACCCGCCGTCCAGCCGGGCCAGACCCAGCCGTACTCCCACCCTCGCGTCCCGCCTGGTGATCGGCGAGGCATCGGCCACCGACCAGATCTGAGAGCCGAACTCCTGTAGGAAGTACGGGTAACCGCCGGACTCCTTGATGGTCACGTCCAGCGCCCCAGTTTCCCATGCCACCCCTTCTCCGGCTGCCGGCCCGGTTAGCGCGTCGGCGGCCAACTGCGGGGTCAACGGGCCCAAGGGGTGGTAGTCGAACAACCGCTCGGCATAGGAACGTGCATCGGCCAGGCGGGCCGGCAAGTTGGGCAGGCCTGCGCCCACGACCACGAACGGCATGGCCCGCTGGCTGGTGATGTGAGCCGCGCCGGCCAGGGCCGCCATCGTCGCGCGATCCAGCTCCTGCAACTCGTCGACGAACACCGCCACGCCCACGCCCATCTCCTTGGCGCGCCGTGAGACGTCAAGGGCCAGTGTGGCGAAGTCGCTGTCCAGGTCGCCGGAGCCGTGCGCGTCTACCTCGATCCCAACACCCAACCCGCCGCTGGGATCCACGGTCAGCGAGAACGCCTTGATGCTGGCCAGTGCACGGTGCGCTAGGTCGCCCAGCCGCCGCCCGGCGGTGCGTCGGACGGCGACCGTCAGCGAGCGCACCAGGACGCCGAGGAAGGCGCGGTCGCCGCGAGGTTGCACCTCGGCTTCGACGATCATCCAGTCGCGTTCCGCGGCCTGGTCGGCGAACTGGTGCAGCAGCACGGTCTTGCCCACACCGCGCAGCCCGGTGACGACCACACCGCGTATTGGCCGGTCGAGCTCGGCCCGCTCCAGGACCGCGGCGAAGGCGGCCAGTTCGTCGTCGCGTCCGACCAGCACGGTCGGACGCAGCCCGGCCCCGGGCGAGTACGGGTTGGAGACGGCGTCCACGCCGGGAACTCTAGCAAGTTCTACGAACATCTAGAGCCAACACATAACCTGTTAGAAGTTTCGGTCCGATCGGTGCCGCAGGCGCTGAACCGACGGCATCTGCGCTGTAGGCCAGGTCGACTTCAGCGACCCCAACAACCCGGTGGTGGTCGACCCGCTCGACAACGTGACGATCAACGGTTTGACGATCAGCGACTTCCCGGGCTCGGGCATCTTCTTCTTCGGCGCTCACAACCCGAAGGTCATCGGCGTCCGGGCGCTGGGGAACGAGGAGTACCGCATCGCGCGCTTCACATCGACCGGCGGCAAGATCGTCGACAGTGTCGCGAAGGACTCCGACGAAGCTGGCATCTACGTCGGTGACTCACCGAACGCGAACGTCCTCCTGGCCGCGAACGAGGTCTCGGACAACCTGTTGGCTTCTTCCTCCGCGACTCCGCGCACGGCAAGCTCGTCGGCAACCGTGCCCACGACAACTGCATCGGCGTGCTCAACCTGAACACCGGCTCGAACCAGGCCGGCAACTACGGGATCTTCGGCAACAAGATCTCGCACAACAACAAGTTCTGCCCGCCTGACCCCGAAGAGGACACTCCGCCGTTGTCGGGGATCGGTATCGCGATCGTCAACGGGCACGAGAACATGATCACCGGCAACCTGATCACGAACAACGTCCCGTCAGGTGACTCGGCGTTCTCGGGCGGCGTAGTCGTCGTCGACTTCGGCGGTGGTATCGAAGCGCCGTTCGGCAACAAGGTCCGCGGCAACGTTATCCTGCACAACCAGCCCGACATCCTCTGGGATGGCTCCGGGACCGGCAACGTGTTCGCGCATAACGTCTGCCAGACGAGCGAACCGAGCGGCCTCTGCTGAACACGGACTGCTGGGCTCGGACACCTTCGTACGCCGGGTATGCGGACTCGCTTCGCCGCGTGGTCAGTCGGCGATCGCCGGAGCCGGCACGGCGTGGGTGATGGTAGCTGAGCCCAGCACGACGTCCTCGGCGTAGCAGACGAGGGCCTGGCCCGCGGCCACGCCCCGCTCTGGGCTTATCAGCCGGGCCGTCACTTGGTCGTCGGTGACGGAGACGCGGGCCGGGATGGCGCGGCCATGGGCGCGTAGCTGGACCGTGCAGTCGAATTCCGTGCACGGCGCGGCTCCGTTCGTCCACACCGGTCGAGATCCGGTCAGCTCGTCGACCTCGAGGCGGGCTGCAGTTCCCACGGTGACGGTGTTGCTGACCGGCGAGATGGACAGGACGTAGCGCGCCCGGCCGTCGGCGGTGTCGGCCAGGCCCAGTCCGCGGCGCTGGCCCACGGTGAAGCCGAAGCTGCCGCTGTGGTGCCCGACGGCGCGGCCGGTCTCGACGTCGACGATGGGCCCCTGCCGTTCTCCCAGCTGCCTGCGCAGGAAACCCTGAGTGTCGCCGTCGGGGATGAAGCAGATGTCGTGCGAGTCCGGCTTGCGGGCCACCGCCAGCCCGCGTCGGGCCGCCTCCGCGCGGACCTCGTCCTTGGTGGTGTCGCCGATCGGGAACACCGCGCGGGCGAGCTGGTCCGGTCGGAGCACGGCGAGGACGTAGGACTGGTCCTTGGCCGCGTCCACCGAACGACGCAGCACGCCACGCTCAAGCCGGGCGTGGTGGCCGGTGACGACCGCGTCGAAGCCGAGCGCGACGGCGCGGTCCAGCACGGCCGCGAACTTGATCTTCTCGTTACAGCGCAGGCACGGGTTAGGCGTCCGGCCGGCGGCGTACTCGGCGACGAAGTCGTCGATGACGTCGGCTCGAAACCGCTCGGCTAGGTCCCAGACATAGAAGGGGATACCGATCACGTCCGCGGCCCGGCGCGCGTCGCGGGCGTCCTCCAGCGTGCAGCAGCCGCGGGCGCCCTCGCGCGACGTGGCCGGCTTGGCCGCGAGCGCCAGATGCACGCCGACCACGTCGAGTCCGGCGTCGACGGCCCGGGCCGCGGCCACCGCCGAGTCGACGCCGCCGCTCATGGCGGCGAGAACCCTCATTCGGTCATCGGCCCCGGGGTCCCCGCGAAATCGCGAAGGCGATTTCGTGGGGTGGTTGAAAGCACGCCGAGGAACCTCGGGTCCCGCGCGCGACGGGCCCGCTCAACGATTCCAGCAATGAGATCCAGCACCGCGTCGACGTCAGCCTCGGTCGAGGTATGTCCCAGGGTGAAGCGCAACGATGCCCGCGCCACCTCGGGATCGATGCCGAGCGCCAGCAGCACGTGCGACGGGCTGGCCACCCCGGAGGAGCAGGCCGAGCCGGTCGAGCAGGCGATCCCGGCCGCGTCGAGCAGCATGAGCAGGGAGTCGCCCTCGCAGCCCGGGAAACTCACGTTGAGGTTGCCGGGCAGCCGATTCCCGGCACAGCCGTTGCAGACCGCGTCCGGCACCCGCGCCAGGATGCCGGCGCGCAGGCGGTCGCGCAGGGCGGCCAGGCGCAGCGCCTCGTCCTCACGCTGCGCCACCGCCAGCGACACGGCGGTGGCCAGTCCCACGATCCCGGCGGCGTCGAGAGTGCCTGAGCGCACGTCGCGCTCCTGGCCGCCACCGTGCAGCAGCGGCACGCAGGGCACGTCCCGTCCGAGCAGCAGCGCGCCGACACCAACCGGTCCGCCGAGCTTGTGCCCGGTGAGGCTGAGCGCGGCGACGCCGGACTCGGCGAAGTGCACGGGCAGGGCGCCGACCGCCTGAATCGCGTCTGTATGCAGCAGCACACCGTGCTCGGCGGCGAGGGCGCTCAGTGCGGCTATCGGCTGGACCGTGCCTACCTCGTTGTTGGCCCACATGACCGCAGCCACGGCGATCTCGTCGGCATGCGCGGCCAGCTCGGCCTCGAACGCGGCCACTGACACCCGGCCGACGTGGTCCACCGGCAGCCACGTCACCTCGGCGCCTTCGTGCTCGGCCAGCCACTCGACGGCGTCCATGACCGCGTGGTGCTCGACGGCGCTGGCTACGACTCGGCGCCGTCGCGGATCGCGGTTGCGCCGCCCCCAGAAGATGCCCTTGACGGCCAGGTTGTCCGCCTCCGTGCCGCCGCCGGTGAAAATCACCTCCGACGGACGCGCGCCCAGTGCGTCTGCAATCTTCTCGCGGGATTCTTCGACGCGGCGCCGAGCCGCGCGACCCGCCGCGTGCAGCGACGACGGATTGCCCGTCTCCGCCATGGCAGCGGTCATGGCACCAATGGCTTCAGGGAGCATCGGTGTGGTGGCGGCGTGATCGAGGTAGGGGGCCATTCCGTCTGCCGAGTCTACGGGGACGCCACGGCCACAGGGGTGCGCGCCAAACGGACCGGCGGCCGCGCCCGACCGCTCAGCACCACGCCCAGGACGCAGATGGCGACCATGAGCAGGTCGACGGTCACGAACGCAGTGGTGTAACTCACCGTGCCACGCGCCGCGGCCGCCACCAGCACGCCGCCGATGCCCGTGGTGAACGCCGAGACGACCCCGTCGGCGAGTTGCAGCGCGGCCGAGTCGCGGCCGCGGTCGGTGTCGTTGGTGCAGTTGAGCAGCAGGACACCGACCGTGGACATGGCCAGTCCCATGCCCACTCCGGCGAGCGCCCAGAACGGGTACGCCGCCCAGCCGGTGGCGCCCGGCAGCGCCGACACCGCCATGCCGGTTCCGCCGATGGAGATGAACAGGAAGCCGGTCCGGACGAGGCGTTGCCGCTCGGGTCCGCGGTACCGGCTTTGCAACCACGAGCCGACCGACCACCCGACCGCCGATCCGACCAACGGCAGCGCCGCGGTGGTCGGCGCGAAGCCGTGCTGGACGGTGAGCGATAGCGGGACGAGGGCGTCGATGCCGAAGAAAGCGCCGGCGAGCATGCCGCGGAAGGCCACCGCGGTGGGCACGCCGCGCCGGACGGTGGCGGTACCGGGCGGCAGCAGGACGCGCAGCGCCCAGGCGAGCGCGGCCACTGCGGCCGGGATCAGCAGCAGCCACGGCAGGCTCGGGTGCTGCCCGGCCTGCTCCAGCACGGCGATGGCGATCGCGGCCACGAAGGCACGACCGATCCGCGACATGCCGTTCCCCGGACCGACCGCCCCTCGGGCCGGCAGCACTCGTAACGACGCGGCGGTGAGCACCGCGCCGACCAGCACCAAGGGGACCAGGCCGAGGAACACCAGCCGCCACGTCAGGTGTTGCGTCAGCGACCCGGCGACGGGCGGGCCGAGCAGCGACGGCAGCACCCAGGCCGACGAGATCGCGGCGAAGAAGCGCGGCCGTAGCGCCGCCGGGTACAGCTCGCCGATGACCACGTACAGCGCGGTGATGATCAGTCCGCCGCCGAGGCCCTGCACGACGCGGCCGAGCACCAGCTGCCACATGGTCTGGGCCAGTCCCGAGACCAGTAGTCCCGAGACGAAGAGCACCAAGCCCAGATTCATTGGTGTCCGTGGACCGCGCCGGTCGCTCATGACCGACGACGTGACCATGCCGACGACGTTGGCTATCAGGAAGCCGGTGAACGCCCAGCCGTACGCCCCCAGTCCGTGCAGCTCGCGGGCCGCGGTCGGCAGCGCGGCCGAGACCGACATGGCCTCGAACGCGACCATCGTGACGAGGATCAGCAGCCCGGCGCTTACCGCACGCAGTGGCCCGGAGAAGATGCCGGCCGGCGGAGGTGCGTCGGTCCAGATGTCTCCGGACCGAACCGCACTCATAGCCACCACTCTGACACTTCATGCACGCTTGAAATCAAGCCGGATATCGCCTCGGACATTCCGCCCCGGCCCCCAGAGGTGAGGAACGTTGCAGAATCCACCCATGGCCGACTTCATCGGGGCGCTCGACCAAGGCACCACCAGCACCCGCTTCATGATCTTCGATCACGCCGGGCAGGTCGTGGGGCGCCACCAGCTCGAGCACCGGCAGATCCTGCCGAGGCCGGGTTGGGTGGAGCACGACCCGATCGAGATCTGGGCACGGGCCGTCTCGACCATGGAGAGTGCACTGGTGGGGGCCGGCCTGAAGGCCGCGGACCTGGCCGCCATCGGGATCACCAACCAGCGGGAGACGACGGTGGTCTGGGACCGCCGGACCGGCCGTCCGTACCACAACGCGATCGTCTGGCAGGACACCCGCACCGACCGGATCGCGGCCGCGCTCGAGCGCGACGGCCGCGGCGACGTCATCCGTCAGAAGGCGGGCCTGCCCCCGGCGACGTACTTCTCCGGCGGCAAGATCGAGTGGCTGCTCGACAGTGTCGACGGGCTGCGCGAGGCGGCCGAGCGCGGCGACGTCCTGTTCGGCAACACCGACTCCTGGGTCAGCTGGCGGCTCACCGGCGGGGCCGACGGCGGCCATCACGTCACGGACGTGACGAACGCCAGCCGCACCATGCTCATGGATCTCGAGACCCTCGATTGGGACGACGAGCTCCTGGAGACCTTCGACGTACCCCGGTCCATGCTTCCGGCCATCCGATCGTCGTCGGACGCCGAGGGCTACGGCGTGGTCCGGCGGCCGGCGGAGCTGGCCGGCGTCGCCATCACCGGCGTCCTCGGCGACCAGCACGCCGCCACGGTCGGCCAGGTCTGCTTCAGCCCTGGCGAGGCCAAAAACACCTACGGAACGGGTAACTTTCTGCTGCTCAACACCGGGACCGAACCGGTGCGCAGCAAGAACGGCCTGCTCACCACCGTCTGCTACCGGTTCGGCGGCGAGCCCGCGGTGTACGCGCTGGAGGGCTCGATCGCCGTCACCGGGTCGGCGGTGCAGTGGCTGCGCGACCAGCTGGGCATCATCAGCCGGGCCGAGGAGATCGAGGCGTTAGCGCGCCGCGTCGAGGACAACGGCGGCGTCTACTTCGTGCCCGCCTTCTCGGGCCTGTTCGCGCCGTACTGGCGCAGCGACGCGCGCGGCGCCATCGTCGGACTGTCCCGCTTCAACACGGCCAGCCACATCGCCCGGGCCACCCTCGAGGCTATCTGCTACCAGAGCCGCGACGTGGTCGAGGCCATGTACGCCGACTCCGGGGTTCGGCTCGACGTGCTTAAAGTGGACGGCGGCGTGACCGCCAACGACCTCTGCATGCAGCTTCAGGCCGACATCCTGGGTGTGCCGGTCAGCCGTCCAGAGGTGGCCGAGACGACGGCGTTGGGGGCGGCCTACGCGGCCGGGCTCGCGGTCGGGTTCTGGCGCGACACCGACGAGCTGCGCACAAACTGGGCCGAGTCGAAGCGCTGGGCACCAACGTGGTCAGCCGACCAGCGCGAGCGGGGCTACCGAGGGTGGAAGAAGGCCGTCGAGCGCACGATCGGGTGGGTCGATGTGGACGCGGCGCCCTCATGATCCCGCAGCCGCTCTCCCCCACCGCGCGCACCGACGCCCTGCGCGCCATGGCGGCCGCACCCGAGCTCGATGTTCTCGTCATCGGCGGCGGGGTCGTCGGGGCGGGGGCCGCCCTCGACGCCGTGACCCGCGGACTGTCCACCGCCATCGTCGACGCCCGGGACTGGGCCAGCGGCACGTCCAGTCGCTCCAGCAAGCTGATCCACGGCGGGCTGCGGTACCTGGAGATGCTCGACTTCGGTCTGGTCCGGGAGGCGCTCGGCGAACGCGGCCTGATGCTCAGCCGACTGGCGCCGCACCTCGTCCGTCCGGTGCCGTTCCTCTACCCGTTGCGGCACCGCGGCTGGGAGCGGCCTTACGTCGGGGCGGGTGTGCTCCTTTACGACACGATGAGCGCCGCCGCCCGGACGGGCAGCGGCCTGCCGCACCACCGGCACATGACCCGCCGCCAGGCGCTACGTGAAGCGCCGTGCCTGGCGCCGCACGCGCTCACCGGTGCGGTGCAGTACTACGACGCCCAGGTCGACGACGCCCGGCACACGATGACGTTGATCCGTACCGCCGTCTCCTACGGGGCGCACGCCGCCAACCGGGCCAAGGTCGTCGGGTTCCTGCGCGAGGGGGAACGAGTAACCGGCGCCCAGCTGGTCGAGTCCGAGAGCGGCGCCCGGGTGGAGGTCCGGGCCAAGCAGGTGATCAACGCCACCGGCGTCTGGACCGATGACACCCAGCGGATGGCCGACACTCGCGGGCAGTTCCACATCCGCGCCTCCAAGGGCATCCACCTCGTCGTCCCGCGCGACCGGCTGCAGTCCAGGACCGGGCTCATCCTGCGCACCGAGACGAGCGTGCTGCTCGTCATCCCTTGGGGACGGCACTGGATCATCGGGACCACTGACACCGACTGGGCGCTGGACAAATCTCACCCGGCGGCCAGCTCTCGCGACATCGACTACCTGCTCAAGCACGTCAACTCGGTGCTGCGCTCGCCGCTCAGCCGCGCCGACGTCGAGGGCGTCTACGCCGGACTGCGGCCGCTGCTGTCCGGTGAATCGGAGCCGACGTCCAAGCTCTCCCGCGAGCACGTGGTCGGTCACCCGGTGCCCGGCCTGGTCGTGGTGGCGGGCGGGAAGTACACCACCTACCGCGTCATGGCCGCAGACGCCGTCAACGAGACGGTCCGCGGCCTAGACCAGAAGGTGCCGGACTCTTGTACCGCGTTCATCCCGCTGGTCGGTGCCGACGGCTACCGGGCCCGCGTAAACCAGCGACATGCCATAGCCGGATCGGCCAAGCTCCACGTGGCGCGCATCGAGCATCTGCTGGGCCGCTACGGATCGATGATCGACGAAGTGCTGCGCCTGATCGAGGACGATCGCACGCTGGCCGAGCCGCTGCCGGGTGCCGACGACTACCTGCGCGCCGAGGTCGTCTACGCCTGCACGCACGAGGGCGCGCGGCACCTGGAGGACGTGCTGGCCCGGCGCACCCGCATCTCGATCGAGTCATGGGACCGCGGAGTGCAGGCCGCACCGGTGGCCGCGGCGCTGATGGCCGGAGCGCTCGGCTGGGACGACGCGCGTACCAGCCGCGAGGTGGACTACTACCGGGCGCGGGTCCAGGCCGAGCGGGAGTCCCAGGAGCAGCAGGACGACGTCGCGGCGGACGCCGCCCGGTTGCTGGCCCCGGACATCTCGTCGTAGCCCATCAGACGCGCTTCACCGCGCTACTTGCGCTTGGCGATCTCCTCGGTCAGCGCCGGGGCCACGTCGAACAGGTCGCCAACCACGCCGAAGTCGGCCAGTTCGAAGATCGGCGCCTCAGGATCCTTGTTGATCGCCACGATCGTCTTCGACGTCTGCATGCCCGCGCGGTGCTGGATCGCGCCGGAGATACCGACCGCGACGTAGAGCTGCGGCGAGACAGTGACGCCGGTCTGGCCGACCTGCATCGTATGCGGCACCCAGCCGGCGTCAGTGGCCGCCCGGGAGGCACCCACCGCGGCGCCGAGCGAGTCGGCCAGCTTCTCGATGATCGCGAAGTTCTCCGCGGAGCCGACCCCGCGGCCGCCGGAGACGATCACCGACGCGTCCGTGAGGGATGGTCGCGAGCCCTTCTCCTCGACGACGGTCTCCTCGACCACGGCCGCCTTGGCAGCGTCGGAGAGCTCGACCGGGACGGGAACGACGTCGGCGGTGCCATCGGCCTGTTCGGGCCCGACGGAGTTGGCCCGCAACGTGATCACCGGCACGCCCGCGGACACCCGCGAGTGCACCTCGACCGATCCCCCGAACACGGACTGGTGCGCCGCACCGTCCGCCTCGATTCCGACGGCGTCGGTGAGGATCCCGCTGCCGATCTTGAACGCCAACCGGGCGGCGATCTCCTTGTTGTCCCGTCCGGTGGCCAGCAGCACGGCGGCCGGACTGGCCTGCGCCACGAGTTCCGCGAGCACTTCAGCGGCGGGCGCCACGAGGAAGCCGACGAGGTCGTTACTCTCCGCGGCGTAGATCTTGGCGGCGCCATAGGACGCGAGCGTCTCGCGCAGTGCCGCCGCCGCGCCGGGCGCGCCCAAAACAACGGCGCTGGGCTCGCCCAGCGAACGCGCAGCGGTGAGCAGTTCGAACGTCGCCTTCTTAACCGTGCCGTCGGCGTGGTCGACGAGAACCAATACCTCAGCCATGAGCTCGGATAACCCTTTCGTCGTCGACCGCAGTCAGATGATCTTCTTGGAGGCGAGGAAGTCGGCGATGGCCGCGGCGCCGCTGCCAGCGTCGTCCTTCACGATCACGCCGGCCTGCCGCGGCGGTGCGGGGGTGAAGTCGAGAACCTCGCTGGTGGCGTGCGCAAGGCCGACGTCGTCGGGGGACATGCCCAGGTCCGCCACGGTCAGCGTCTGCACCGGCTTGCTCTTGGCCGCCATGATCCCTTTGAACGACGGGTAGCGCGGCTCGTTGATCTTCTCGACGACGCTCACGACCGCGGGCAGCTGGCCATGCACCGACGTGTATCCGTCGTCGCGTTGCCGCTCGATGGTGACCGTCGAGCCGTCGACGGTGACCTTGCGCGCGTGCGTCAACTGGGCCACGCCGAGCACCTCGGCGAGCAATGCCGGGACCACGGACAGCCGCGCGTCGGTCGACTCCGACCCGGCCACCACCAGGTCCCAGTCGACGGTGCCGAGCGCCTTCGCCAGCACCTGGGCCGTCTGGATGGCGCAGGCGCCGTGCAGCGCCGGGTCGCTGACGTGCACCGCCTTGTCCGCTCCCATCGACAGCGCCTTGCGGATGGACTCCGCGGTGCGTTCCGGCCCCATCGAGAGGATCGTCACCTCACCGCCGTGCGCCTCTTTGAGCCGCAGACCCTCCTCGATGGCGTACTCGTCGATCTCGTTGATCACGGCGTCGACCGACTCTCGGTCCAACGTGTTGTCGGTCTCCGACAGCCGACGTTCGGCCCAGGTGTCCGGTACCTGCTTGACCAGGACGACGATGTTCATGCTGGCGGTAATCCTCTCGAAGGCGGCACGCTCTGACGGCTATGTTACTCACGAGTAGCTTCTGCGGGCCGGGCTGTTGAGGTGATTCCCGTCCCGCCCGACTGACGTCCACACAGGCTACGTTCGGCCCCTGACGACCGCTACGCGCGTGGTCTGCTCCATGCTGGGCTGATGGTCGCGACCGTCGCTGTGATGTCCGACGTACACGGCGTTCTGCCGGTACTCGAAGCGGTGCTCGCCGAACCGGACGTGCGATCCGCCCATCGAATCGTGGTGACCGGCGACCTCGCGTCGGGACCGCAACCGGTTGAGGTGTTGCAAGCACTGACCGCGCTCGGAGAGAGGGTCGTCCTGGTGCGCGGGAACGCTGACCGCGAGCTGGTCGCGCTCAGCCGGGGCGAGCCCATCGAGGTGCCCGACGAGATCAGTCCGTGGGCCGCCGACGAGCTCGCCCCTGACCAGGTGGAGCTGTTGGCCGGACTGCCTCACCCCGTCGTGCTCGACATCGACGGATTCGGGCCCACCGTCTTCTGCCACGGCACACCGCGTCAGGACGACGAGGTGGTCCTCGTCGACACCAGGCTGGACCGATGGGCCGAGGTGTACGCGGATCTGCCTGCCAACCAGCGAACCGTGGTGTGCGGCCACACCCATATGCCGTTCGTGCGGCTCGTGGATCGCCGTCTGGTCGTGAACTCCGGGAGCATCGGGATGCCGTACGGCCGACCGGGCGGTAGCTGGGCACTGCTACGCGACGGCCAGGTCAGCCTGCGGCACACCGACATCGACGTCGACCGCGCCATAGCGGCAATCGTCGCCGCATCCGGTTACCCGGACCGCGCGGAGTGGGCGGATTACTTCTTGCGCGCGCGAGCCAGTGACGCCGAGGCGCTGACCGCCTTCGCGCCGCGCGATGGGCGCGTGTTGTAAACACTCTCGTATACGTTGCCGTCTACACGATTGCGGAGGTGTCCGGTGCTGCGAGTGAGCGACCAGATCCGCGAGCAGGCCGTCGCCGCAGTCGTGCAGTACCAACATGCGGACCGGCAGGGCTGGGCGGAGTATCTCGCCGAAGCGGACGAACTTGCTGTGCATGACCCCGCGATCGCCCAGCTGCTGACCGTTTAGGCGAGGCCAGAATCCGCCGCATCCATGGAGACGCGTTCAGCGAGGAAGACGGGGATCTCCCGATCGGTGCGCCTCTGGTACTCGGCATAGTTCGGGAAGGCCGCCACGGCGCGCTCCCACCACTCGGCCCGCTCCGCAGCGTGCAGCTCGCGGACGACGGCATCGAACGGCTCCGGGCCGTCCTGGACCTCGATCTCGGGATGCTCCGTCAGGCTGTAGTACCAGACCGGGTTCTTCGGCGCGCCGCCCTTGCTGGCCACCAGCAGGTACTTGCCGTCGTGCTCGACGCGCATGAGCGGCACTTTGCGCAGGTGCCCGTTGCGCCGCTTGCGGATGGTGAAAAGAGCGATGGGCAGGCCGGTATCACGTAGCGTGTTGCCCTCCCGACCGCCGGTCCGCTCGTACAACGCGACCTGGTCGCGCACCCACGGCACCGGACTCTCGTCGTACTCCCCTTCCAAAGGCATGTCTTCACGGTACGTTCCCCACATTGACGACTGATGCCAGGTCGACCGGCACGGACACACGGGAGGTACGGTGACCGACTCATTGCATCGGCTCGGACTGCTCCTGGGCACGGAGAACGACTGGCCGCGCGCCTTCTCCGATCTGATCGGACGGCTGGGCCCGGTGGTGGACGGCAATGACGTGCGCCATCAATTCACCGTCGACCGGATCACCATCGAGCCGTTCGCACTCCGCGACAAGCCGTCCTACGACCTGGTCATCGACCGGCTCGCCTACTGGTACTACCACCCGCGCGAGTGGCTCAAGAAGGTAGCTCTGATGGACGGGGTCTACCTGCTGAACTCCCCCTTCAGCTTCCAAGCCATGGAGAAACACGCCGCGTACTGCGCAATGCTCCGGCTGGGTTTGAAGATCCCCGCGACGGTTCTGGTCCCGTACAAGAACCCGTTGGACAACGCCAGGTACGCGTACACCGCCGCCCAGTACAACCGCCCGTTCGACCTAGACGACGTGGCGGGCCAAATCGGGTATCCGCTGTTCATGAAGCCCTACGACGGCGGCGCGTGGCGCGGCGTCTCGCGCATCCGGGACTCGGCCGAGCTGCACCGCTCTTATGACGCGTCCGGCGAGATGCTCATGCACCTACAGGCCTCGATCGAGGGCTACGACGTCTTCGCCCGATCGCTGTCCATCGGCGCGGAGACGATGGTCATGCGGTTCGACCCCGACAAGCCGATGCACGACCGGTACAGCGTCTCGCACGGCTTCCTCGAACCGCAGACCGGCGACGAGGTAGTCACCATCGGGCGCACCGTCAACGCGTTCTTCCGGTGGGAGTTCAACTCCTGCGAGACGCTGGTGCGCGGAACCGACGTCTACCCGATCGACTACGCGAACGCCTGCCCCGACGTGGCCATCACGTCCCTCCACTACTACTTCCCGTGGGCCATGAAGGCGCTGGTGAAGTGGGCGGTCTTCTGTACCACCTCAGGGCGGGTACCGGACCCGCACGTGAACCCGGCGCCCTGGTTCAAGATCGCCGATCGCGACGACCTCGACTACCGGGCCAAGCTGGCCGAGTACCGGCGGATGGCCGATGAGTTCTTCGACCACGAGCGGTACCTCGACTTCTGCGCCTCACGCATGGCCCACTTCGACGAGGTGGCCCTGGAGTACTTCACCGGCCTCCAGTTCGACTCGGTCCTGACCGACACCGTGATCAGCACGTTCCCGGCGCACGAGCACGAGCACTTCATCGCGCATTTCCGCGGGCTGGTCGCAGCCTGGTGCGCCGACGAGCAGGGCCGCCTCGGCTAGACGTGTCTTGTCTGGGCGATCTCAGGAGCTCGTGAGGATCACGAGTTGCTGGGTCGAGCGAGTCATCGCGACATAGCGGTCGACCGCTCCTTCGGTGCCTGTGCCGAAGGCCTCCGGGTCGATGAGGACGACTAGGTCGAACTCGAGCCCCTTTGACAGCTCCGGGGTCAGCGACAGGACACGGGACGTCGCTTGGAACGTGGGATCGCCGATGACTGAGGCGATCCCGTCGGCATGCGCGGCAAGCCAGGTGTCGAGGATCGAGTCCAGATCCGACGCCGATCCGTGTACCACGGGGACGCCGGTGCTTCGGATGGACGTCGGCACGTTGGCGTCCGGGAGCACGGCGCGGATGACCGGCTCGGCTTCGGCCATGACCTCCACAGGCGTCCGGTAGTTGATGCGCAGGGACGCCAGGTTCCTATGGTCGAGCCCGATCCGCTCGAGCCGTTCCTGCCAGGACTCGGTGAACCCGTGCCTGGCCTGGGCACGGTCCCCGACGATGGTGAGGCTCCGGGACGGGCAGCGGCGCAGCAGCATCTGCCACTCCGCGTCGGTCAGTTCCTGAGCCTCGTCCACGACGACGTGCGCGAACGGGCCGGCGAGCAGATCCGGATCCGCGCTGGGCAGCGCGGCCTCGTCGACCAGGGCGGTCTGGAGGTCCTCTCCGCGCAGCATCGACATCACCTGCATGTCCGAGTCGTCGGTCGCGATCAGGTGGTCCACGACCGCGGACATCTGCTCCCGCTCGGCGGCGAGCGTGGCCTCCTGCCGGCGTCGGCGCCGGGACGCCTCCGGGTCTCCGAGCCGTTGCCGCGCGGCGTCCAACAACGGAAGATCGGAGACCGTCCAGGCCTGCGGGTCTGTGCGCTGCAGCGCGTGGACGTCCTCGGGGCTGAGCCAGGGAGCGCACATGCGCAGGTAGGCGGGAACCGACCATAGGTCCGCGACCAGGTCAGCGGCTTTGAGTAGCGGCCACGCACGGTTGAGGGCCGTGAGCAGCTCCCGGTTCTGTCGCAGTGACGTGCGCAGCAGCTCGGACGGGACGTCGTCGTCGTGCTTGTCGATGAGGATCCTGACCAGCTCGTCCCAGATCTGGTCGCGCGCTTCGTTGTGCGGGGTGTCGGGTTCCGGTGCGTCGAACGCCTCGGCCCAGTCGTCGGCGGTCAGCCAAACGTCGGACCAGTCGGTCGTAACTGTCATCCCCTTGGTGGGCGGCTCCTCGTAGAACCGGACGGCCGTCTCAATCGCGTTCACCAGGTCCGCCGACGACTTCAGGCGGGCCACGGTCGGGTCGGTGTCGACCGCGGCTGCGGCTCCCTCGGCGACCAAGTGGCGCAGGGTGCAGGTCTGCACGCCCTCCTCGCCGAGGCTTGGGAGAACGTCGGCGACGTAGGCCAGGTAGGGCTGGTGCGGACCGATGAACAGCACGCCGCCCCGGTGGTGACCAAGGCGCGGGTCGGAGTAGAGCAGGTAGGCGGCGCGATGTAGCGCGACCACGGTCTTGCCCGTGCCCGGGCCCCCGTCGACGACGAGAGCGCCGCGGGATCCCGCGCGAATGATGGCGTCCTGGTCGGCCTGGATGGTGCCGAGCACGTCCCGCATCCGGGCCGACCGACTGCTGCCCAAGCTGGCGATGAAGGCGGACTGGTCGTCGAGCGCGGCGGCGTGCCCGGCAAACCCGTCCGAGGTAAACACCTCGTCCCAGTAATCGCTGATCCGGCCGCGAGTCCAGCGGTACCTGCGGCGGCTGGCCAGACCCGTCGGATTGGCGTGGGTCGCCCCGAAGAACGGCTCGGCCGCGGGGGAACGCCAGTCGACCAGCAGCCGACGCCCAGCCCGGTCCGTGAGGCCAAGCCGTCCGACGTACACGGGCTGGGGGTTGTCTGCGCTCACCATGTGGCCGAGGCACAGGTCCAAACCGAAGCGACGCAGCGCGCGCAGCCGAGCGGTCAGCCGGTGGATCTGCATGTCCCGGTCCATCGCCTCCTGGCCTATGCCGCCGGGTGCCCCGCGCTCGGCATCGAGGCGATCGGACAGGTCGGCGATCGACTGCTCCAAGCTCTCCGCGATGGCCGCGAAGTGCAGCTCGTCGCCGGCGATCAGGGCCGGGTCGGCCTTGGCGGCGAGGTGGTCGGGAAGATCAAACACACCGGCAGTCACGGGGGTCACGTCATCAGCTCCGCGGATTCTGGCCTCAGCCGAGCGATTCTGCGGCACAACCCCGGCCTTGCCGCAAGACCCCCAGTGCGCTATACGTTGGAAGTGGAAAGGAGTTCGCTTCTTTCCACTTTCGTCTGCTGCGGACGGACATCATCCTCGCGAAGCGGCCACGCCCGTGCCCGTGGGGGATCAGAGGTACGCGGGCAGGCGCTGGTCGTTCGGGCCGAGCACGAAGTGGGCGCGAGCGGTGGCGCGGTAGAGGCGGTGCGGGGCTGGTGCGACGACCTCGCCCCTGGTGACCTGGCCGGCGCCCCAGCTTTGGGAGCGACGGGAAAAGGCCGTCAATAGTCGGTCGCGGTCATCGGCGCCGACCTCCTCGGCGTCGGCCTCCGCGTAGATAGCCTTCGCTTCGCCGACTCCAACAGTGGAATCAAAGATCACGATGCCGACCTCGGATCGAGCCGCGATATTGAGCGAGTGCCGCGCGTCCGGCCGGGAAATCCAGACGAACTCGGTGTAGTGGTCGTGGGCGAACCAGACCGGGGTGGCCCACGGCCGCCCACTGTCGTCGGCGCTGGCCAAGGTGAGGTAGAAGTTGGCGTCGATCAGGCTGCGGGCGAGAGCGGCTAGGTCAGCGGCATCCTCTGGCAGAAGCTCGCTCTTGCTCATCAGTTGCTCCCTGCTTGGCTTGGTCGGTCGGTAACCGCGGGCGCGGCGGTCAGCTCGGCGCGGGGGTCGGCCGGCGGTACCGCGGGCGGGCTAATTCGTAGAGACCGCTGAGTGTCAGGGCGCCGCCGACGAACAGGGTGATGACCGTCACCACGACAAGGAAGCCGGCGGTGTCGAAGGCCGCGTCGTCCGCGTCGTCGACGAAGACCCGCCCGACGCCGGCGCAGGAGACCGCTGCCGGGCCGCTGAACGGTGCCCGGAACTGCCCGATGATGTGCAGGATCCGCCGGTCGACCTGTCCGACGGTCACCTTCAGCCCGATCGTCGACCCCGACTGCGAGGTCGCGGTACACCGCAGCGTGGGCTGGTCCGCGCCTTGCTGATCAGCCAAAGCGGCGATCCCGTCCGGGGTGGTCAGCGTGTATTCCTTACCGGCGGTGAGCTGCATCGTCCGCGGCGGGTTCGCGTCCGGGGTCCACGCATGCGCCGCGCTCGAGTTGGCCGCGCCACGGGCCAGCCAGGCCGCGCCGGCGACGAGGAGGAGCACCACGCCGAGCCACAGCCGGTGCGTCACTCCTGCCACCGGCCAGTGCGTACCGCGCGGCGCAGGGTCTCCGTCGGCGGCCCGAGGTCGAACTCGCGTTCGGCCACCCAGTCGTCGTCATAGATGCTGCCGGTGTATCGGTCGCCGCTATCGCACAGCAGCGTGACGATGCTGCCCGGCTTCTCTGCGCCGCGCATCTCGCACACCAGCCGCAGCGCGCCCCACAAGTTCGTCCCCGTGGAGCCGCCGGCGCGCCACCCGGTCGTCTCCTGGAGAAACCGGGCGGCGGCCACCGACGCCGCGTCCGGCACCGACATCATCCGGTCCACCACGTGCGGCAGGAAGCTGGGCTCGACCCGCGGCCGGCCGATGCCCTCGATGCGCGAACCGACGCCGGTCGTGTGGTTGACATTGTCGTCACACCATCCGGTGAAGAAGGCGGAGTTGTCCGGATCGACGACGCACAGCTTGGTGCCCAGCCGGCGGTAGCGCACATAGCGACCGATCGTCGCGCTGGTGCCGCCCGTCCCGGCGCCGACCACGACCCAGCTCGGCACCGGATGCCGTTCGGCGACGAGCTGCTCGAAGATCGACTCCGCGATGTTGTTGTTGCCGCGCCAGTCGGTGGCCCGCTCGGCGTAGGTGAACTGGTCCAGGTAATGCGCGTTGCCCTCCGCGGCCAGTTCCTGGGCCGTGGCGTAGATGGCGGCCGGCTCGTCGACGAAGTGGCACCGGCCGCCCTCCTGCTCGATTAGGGCCACCTTCTCCGCGCTGGTGGTGCGTGGCATCACCGCGACGAACGGGAGCCCGAGCAGCCGGGCGAAGTACGCCTCGGAGACCGCCGTCGACCCCGACGACGCCTCGACCAGGGTGGTACCCGGCCGGATCCAGCCGTTGCACAAGCCGTACAGCACGAGCGAGCGGGCCAGGCGGTGCTTGAGCGAGCCGGTCGGGTGGGTGGATTCGTCCTTCAGGTACAGGTCGATGTTCCACTCATGCGGCAGCGGGAAGTGCATCAGGTGGGTGTCTGCCGAGCGCGTCGCGTCGGCCTCGACACGACGGATCGACTCCTCGACCCAGGCCCGTACGGCGGAATCGGAGCGGTCGATGTCGTGGTTACTCATGAGCCCACCTTCCCTCATCCCATACGCCACGGCGATGAGCGCTCGCGCGAAGTGCCAGATCGCGGACCACATGGCGATGAGCGCTCGCGCGATGAGCCGGATCGCCGAGCGCCGCGCCCGAAGGGTGCCACATGCCAGCGCGCGGCAGCGCGCTACCGATCGGAAGGACCGTCATTGGCGGGCGCGAGGGTCGGTCCACGATCCAAATACATGGCTCAGCGGCCCACGAACCGGGCGTGGCCGGGACCGTGCTCGACGAACGCGGTCATGCCGATGTCCTTGTCCTCGGTATCGAACAGCGCGTTGAACAGCTCCGACTCCATCTTCAGAGCGGCCTCAATGTCCAGGTCGGCACCGGTATCGACGGCCCGCTTGGCCGCGGCCAGGGCCAGCGCCGGCCCGTCGCGGAACTGGCGAGCCCAGGCGAGTGCGGCCGGGTAGACGTCGGGAGCGGGCACCACCTGATTCGCCAGGCCCACGGCGCGGGCCTCTTCCGCCGAAACGAACCGACCCGTGAAGATCAACTCCTTGGCTCGGGCCGCGCCGATGAGACGGGAGAGCCGCTGAGTGCCGCCCGCGCCCGGCATGACCCCAAGCAAGATCTCAGGCTGGCCCCACTTGGCGTCCTCGGCGCTGATGCGCCAATCCGCCGTCAGAGCCAGTTCGCACCCGCCGCCCAGCGCGTAGCCCGTCACCGCGGCGACGACGGGTTTGGGCAGCCGGGCAAGGGCGTCCAGGGCACGGGTCAACGCGCCCCCGCGGGCGGCCATCGCGGCCCGGTCCATGCGCTGGAACTCTTTGACGTCCGCACCCGCCGCGAACACCCGCTCGCCGCCGTAGAGGACTACAGCCCGGACGGTCGTGTCGGCGGCCAGGTCGTCGGCGGCACCGCGCAGCTCGTCCTGGAGCGCATCGTTCAGCACGTTCATCGGCGGACGGTCCAGACGCAGGGTCGCCACCGCCCCGGCGCTCTCCTCGTCGGGTTCGATGCGCAGCAGTTCAGCCATCCCCTGATTAGATCAGCGCCGTCCGGTGGTGGCGCGGGCGAACCAGCGTCCGTGCGAGCGTTCCACCGCCACGGGCAGGCCGAAGGTGGTCGAGAGGTTGTCGTCGGTCATGACGGCGCCGAGCAGTCCCGACGCCACCACCTTGCCCGCCCGCAGCAGCATGGCGTGGGTAGCCCCGACGGGGATCTCCTCGACGTGATGCGTGACCAGGATCGTGGCCGGCGCGTCTGGATCGCGGGCCAGCCGGGTCAATCGGCGCAGCAGGTCCTCGCGGCCGCCGAGGTCCATCCCGGCCGCGGGCTCGTCCAGCAGAAGCAGCTCGGGGTCGGTCATCAACGCCCGCGCGATCTGCACCCGCTTGCGTTCGCCTTCGCTCAAGGTGCCGAACGTCCGGTCGGCGAGCTCGCCGACGCCCATCAGGCGCAACAGCCGGTTAGCCCGGCGCGAGTCGACGCGGCCGTAGGTCTCCCGCCACCGACCGATGACCGAGTAGCCCGCGCTGATGACGATGTCGAGCACGGACTCGTGCAGCGGAATGCACCCGGCCAGGGCCGCGCTGCTCAGCCCGATCCGCGGCCGCAGCTCGAACACGTCGACCCCGCCGAGACGCTCGCCGAGAACGTAGGCCGTGCCCGAGCTGGGGTGCATCGCCGCCGCCGCGATCTGGAGCAGCGTCGTCTTGCCCGCGCCGTTCGGCCCGAGCACGATCCAGCGCTCGTCCAGCTCGACGGTCCAGTCGATCGAGTCGAGCAGCACCTTGGTGCCCCGACGCACACTGACCGTTTCGAATTGGAGCACGGCATCGAGGTTCACCGCGGTGACGCCGTCGGGCACGTTTTCATCCAACCCGATCGCCGCCGGGTCTCTCGGGAGGCCACGCGGCGGCCTAGCAGCTACAGTCCGTGCCAGTGAGCGCCGAGCCGAGCCGTCACAGCATGGGCACTGACGCCGTCATCGCCGCGTGGCCCGGCCGGCCCTTTCCGCTGGGTGCGAGCTACGACGGCGGGGGCACGAACGTCGCGGTGTGGTCCTCGACGGCGGACTCCGTGGCCGTCGCGCTCTTCGACGCGGACGGCGCCGAAACCCTGGTCCCACTGACCGAACGCACCTACGGGATCTGGCACGGCTACCTACCTGGCGTCGGCCCGGGCCAGCGGTACGGCTTCCGCCTGGACGGACCGTTCGACCCGGGCCAGGGCCTGTTGCACCAGCCACGGAAGCTGCTGCTCGACCCGTACGCCCGTGCCGTCGAAGGCGACTTCGTGGACCACCCCGACGCCTATCTCAGCGGCACCGAGGACTCCGCCGGCTATGTCCCGCGGAGCGTGATCACCGACGACGACTTCGACTGGGCCGGCGACGTCGCCCCGCGCACGGACTGGGCCGACACGGTGATCTACGAGCTTCATGTGAAGGGCTTCACCCAACGGATGCCCAGCGTCCCGGAGGCGCTGCGCGGAACCTACGCCGGCCTCGGACACCCCGCGGCGGTGGACTACCTGGCCGGTCTCGGCGTCACCGCGGTCGAGCTCATGCCCGTCCACTTCTTTGTCACCGAGGCCGCCGTCCAGTGGCGCGGGATGCGCAACTACTGGGGGTATAACTCGGTGGGGTACTTCGCAACGCACCCCGGCTACGCGGCCGCGACCGACCCGGCGGCGGCGATTAGCGAGTTCAAGTCGATGGTGCGGGCCCTGCACGGCGCCGGGATCGAGGTGATCCTGGACGTGGTCTACAACCACACCGGCGAGGGCAACGAGCACGGTCCCGTGCTCTCGTTCAAGGGCATCGACAACCGCGGGTACTACCGGCTCGACCCGATTCACCCCGCCCAATATCTCGACTTCACCGGCTGCGGGAACACCGTCGACGTCCGGCAGCCGTTCGCCTTGCAGCTGGTCATGGACTCCCTGCGGTACTGGGTGCAGGAGATGCACGTGGACGGCTTCCGGTTCGACCTGGCCGCGGCGCTGGCCCGTGCCCACTTCGCCGTGGACCGGCTGTCCGCGTTCCTTCAAGCTGTGCACCAGGACCCGGTGGTGAGCTCGGTGAAGTTGATCGCCGAGCCGTGGGACGTGGGCGCCGGCGGCTACCAGCTCGGCGAGTTCCCGCCGCCCTGGACGGAGTGGAACGGCCGCTTCCGCGACACGCTGCGTGAGTTCTGGGTGGGCGGTGCCGGCGGCGTGCGTGACCTGGCCTACCGGCTGTCCGGGTCGTCCGACCTCTACGGCGATGACGGCCGGCTGCCCTACGCGTCGATCAACTTCGTCACCGCCCACGATGGGTTCACCCTGCGCGACCTGCTCTCGTACTCGCACAAGCACAATGAACCGAACGGCGAGGACAACCAGGACGGATTCGGTGACAACCGCTCCGCCAACTACGGCGTCGAGGGTGCCACCGACGACGAGGTCATCCTCGCCGTCCGGCTGCGGCAGGCCCGTAACCTGCTCACCACGGTCCTGCTCTCGGCCGGGGTTCCGATGGTCTGCGCCGGCGACGAGCGGTGGCGGACCCAGCACGGCAACAACAACGCCTACGTCCAGGACAACGAGACCTCGTGGCTCGACTGGAAGGAGACCGACCAGTCCGCCGACCTGACCGAGCTGACCCGCACGTTGATCGCCCTGCGCCGACGCTCACCGGTGCTTCGGCAGCCCGCGTTCTTCGCCGGCCACGAGGTGGCGGGCGGCGACGGCTGTAAGGACCTCGCCTGGTTCGACGCCTCGGGCGCCGAAATGGACGGCGGGCACTGGTTCCATCCGTCGGTCCAGACAATCGGCATGTATCTCGACGGCCGCGGGCTGCGCCACCGCGACCCGCAGAACCAGATGATCATCGATGACTCGTACCTGCTGGTGCTCCACGCCGCGGACCATCCGGCCATGGTCACGCTGCCGGCGGCACCGTGGGCGGGTGCGTACCAGCCGGTGATCGACACGGCGAACCCCGGTGGCCGCGCCGACGAAACCGCTCGCCTGGCGGCCGGCGAGCGTCACCAGATCGACGCGCAGACCACCTGGCTGCTGCGCGTGGTCCGGTGATGGCGGCTTCGCCTGGTCAGCTACCGCGAACGCCGCGACGCCAGGCTGGCCGTGGTCAGCTGCATGGACGCCCGGGTGAACGTCGAGACCGTGCTCGGATTGGCGCCCGGCGACGCGCACGTCATCCGCAAACGCCGGCGGAATCGTCACCGACGACGTGATCCGGTCCCTGGCCATCAGTCAGCGCGCACTCGGGACGGTGTCGATCATGCTCGTCCAGCATTCCGACTGCGCCATGACGCGAATCTCCGACGAGGAGTTCACCGCCGCCCTGGTCGCCGACATCGGACAGGATCCGCCATGGACCGTTGGCGCCTTCGGCGATGTCGACGCCAGCGTGCGCGAGGGCGTGCGGCGCCTGTCGACGAGCCCTTTCCTGTCCAACGTGGACGACGTCCGCGGCTTCGTCTACGACCTCCTCACCGGAGCGCTCCGCGAGATCGCGTGATCGCGGCGTGTCCTGGATCAGCGGTAGAGCCGGTGCTTGGCGATGTACTGGACCACACCGTCGGGGACCAGGTACCAGACCGGCTGGCCCTGTGATACCCGGGCCCGGCAGTCGCTGGAGGAGATGGCCATGGCCGGCACGTCGACCAGCGTCACGCTGTCGGCGGGCAGGTGCGTGCCCGACAGTTCGTAGCCAGGCCGGGTGACGCCGACGAAGTGGGCCATGCCGAGCAGCTCGGTGGCGTTCTTCCAGGAGAGGATGGCGGCGAGCGCGTCCGCGCCGGTGATGAAGAACAGCTCGGCGTCGGGAGTCTGGGCAGCGATGTCGCGCACCGTATCGATCGTGTAGGTCGGGCCGCCGCGGTCGATGTCCACCCGGCTCACCCAGAAGTCCGGGTTGGACGCGGTCGCGATCACTGCCATGAGGTAGCGGTGCTCGGCGGGGCTCACTCGGCGCTCGGCCTTCTGCCACGGCTCGCCGGTGGGCACGAAGATGACTTCGTCCAAGTCGAACCGGGCACGGACCTCGCTGGCGGCGACCAGATGGCCATGGTGAATGGGGTCGAACGTGCCGCCCATGATGCCCACCCGCCGCGCCGTCACGCCGAAGATCGTACGAGGAGGTGGGGCTGGCCCGACCGTCGATCCGCCTGGTGCCACCGTCGCGGCTCGGGGACGGATTCGACAAGGTAGGCTGCTCGACCTGCCGCAGTCGGAGGGCGACCACCGTCGGGTACTCGCCGTGCTGCGCTACCTCGAGTCCTGAGTCCTCACGTGATCGGCCGGTGACAATCGGCACGGGCGACGCGGCCGACCGCGAGTTACTGTGGGATTCCGGCTCACATCCTGGAGGTGGCGGCGCGATGGCCCCTAAACCGAGTGTTCGCATCGGAAACGCCGAACGGGATCGTGCCGCAGACCTATTGGGCGAGCACTTCCGAGCCGGTCGCCTCGACGTCCACGAGTACGACGAGCGGATAACCGCCGCCTACGCCGCCAAAACCGACGAGGACCTGGCACCGCTGTTCGCGGATCTGCCCGGCGCCGGTTCGAGGAGCCCGCAACCGAAACGCCCCTACGTCGAACCCACCCGCCGCTATGCGCCAGTTCCGGTGCTCGTCCTGCGTGGCGTGGCGCTCGCGATACTCGGGCTGATCGTGGTTGGCCTGGTGATCCTCTCGACGCCGTTCGTCCTCATCGGCCTGCTCATCTGGTTGAAGGTGTCCGGCCGCATGTGGGGCGGACGCTATTGGGGCGGGCCGGGCGGTCGTACCGGCTACTACCGGTCCCGCGGCTGGGCGTAAATCGTCGCCTAAAGCAGGACCAGGTCGTCGCGATGGACGACCTGGCGGCGGAACTCTTCGGGTAGCTCAGCGGTCCGCCGCCCCAGCAGGCCGGGCAGATCGACGGCGTCGTAGCCGACCAGACCGCGCGCCACCACCGTCCCATCCGGGCTGGCCAGCTCCACCGGGTCGCCGGCGTCGAAATCACCGCTGAACGCGACGATCCCGGCCGGCAACAGGGACGCCCGCCGTTGCACCACCGCGGCCACGGCGCCCTGGTCGAGTACCAAGCGGCCGCGCGGGGTGGCCGCGTGCTGGAGCCAGAACAGCCGGGACCGGGTCCCCGCTCCGGTCGCCTCGAAAGCGGTCCCGCCCACGCCTTGTAGCGCCTCGGCCACCGACTCCGCGGCGGCCAGGATCACCGGGATGCCGGCCCCAGTGGCGATGCCGGCCGCTTCGACCTTCGTGGCCATGCCGCCGCTGCCAACACCCATGCCGTTGGCCCGCCTGACCCGGATGGCGGCGAGCTGGGCGGCATCGGCGACGGTGTCCACCAGGTCCGCGTCAGGCCGGGCCGGCTGGTCGGAGTAGAGCCCGGCCACGTCGGACAGCAGCACCAGCGCGTCGGCGTGGACGAGATGCGCCACAAGAGCCGCCAGCCGGTCGTTGTCGCCGAACCGGATCTCGTGAGTGGCCACTGTGTCGTTCTCGTTCACGATCGGCACCACGCCGAGGGCGAGTAGCCGATCCATGGTGCGTTGGGCGTTGCGGTAGTGGCCGCGGCGGTGCAGGTCGTCCGCGGTCAGCAGCACCTGGCCGACGATGAAGCCGAAGCGGGCGAACGAAGCGGCGTACTGCTCGGCCAGTTGCACCTGCCCGACGGCGGCGGCCGCCTGCTGGGTGGCGAGATCCCGCGGCCGGGCGCGGCGTCCCAGCGGCCCGATGCCGGCCGCGATCGCCCCCGAGGACACCAGCACCACCTGGCCGCCGCCGGCGACGCGGTCGGCCAACGCGGCGACGAGAGCGTCGATGCGGGCGGCGTCGATCCGCCCGTCGGTGGTCAACGACGACGAGCCCACCTTCACCACGGTGCGGGCCGCCGCCGCTACCGCGCTTCGTGCGCTCACGGGGAGTCCGCTTCGTCAGATCCGGACGCCCTTCGGGTCTTCTTGGCCGCGAGACGGTCGGCCGCGCCGGGCCGGTGCGATCGGTCCAGCCGCTCGTCCGCGCCGCGCCGGCCGGGCACGAACTCGTCGACCATGTCTCCGGGCGTCGGCTCGAAGTCGAAGGTCACGTCGCCGATCCGGACGGGTGCTCCGGCGGTCGCGCCATGCTTGACCAGCGCCTCCTCGACGCCGAGCCGAGCCAGCCGATCGGCCAGGTAGCCGACCGCCTCGTCGTTGTCGAACGCCGTCTGGCGCACCCAGCGCTCCGGCTTCGCGCCGCGCACCAGGAACCCGCCCGGTTCGAGCGGATCCGCGGTCACCGTGAACCCGGCCTCGTCGACGGCGGCCGGACGCAGCACGATCCGAGTCGGCTCGGCGGCCGGCATGCGGGCCCGGTAATCACTCACCTCGGCGGCCAGCGCGAAGTTCAGCTCGCGCAACCCCTCGTGCGTGGCCGCCGAAACTTCTTGCACGTGGAGGCCACGCTGTTCCAGCTCGGGCCGGACCAGCGTGGCGAGTTCGCGCGCCTCCGGGACGTCGATCTTGTTCAGCGCCACCAGGCGCGGCCGGTTCAGCAGGTCGCCCAACGTCCCGGCATACTGGGCCAACTCGTGCTCAACGGCGTCGAGGTCGGTCAGCGGGTCGCGGCCGGGCTCCATCGTGGCGCAGTCCAGCACGTGCAGCAGTACCGCGCACCGTTCAATATGACGCAGGAAGTCCAGGCCAAGGCCTCGGCCTTCGGCGGCGCCCGGGATCAGGCCGGGCACGTCGGCGATGGTGTAGGTGGTGTCTCCAGCGCTCACGACGCCCAGGTTGGGCACAAGCGTGGTGAACGGATAGTCGGCGATCTTCGGGCGGGCTGCCGACATGGCGGCGACGAGCGACGACTTGCCCGCGGACGGGAAGCCGACCAGCCCGACATCGGCGACGCTCTTGAGTTCCAGTACGAACGTGCCCGCCTCACCGGGCTCGCCGAGCAGTGCGAAGCCGGGCGCCTTGCGTCGGGTCGAGGCCAGGGCGGCGTTGCCTAGCCCGCCCCGACCGCCGGCGGCGACGACGTAATTCGTGCCGATGCCGGTCAGGTCGGCGACGACGCCGCTGTCATCGAAGACTACGGTTCCGTCGGGCACCCGCAGCACCACGTCGGTGCCGTCGGCGCCGCTGCGGTTGCTTCCGGTGCCCGGCCGGCCGTGACCCGCGCGCTGGTGCGGATGGTGGTGGAAGTCGAGCAGCGTGTGGACGTTGGCATCGACGCGAAGAATGACGTTGCCACCGCGGCCGCCGTTGCCGCCGTCGGGTCCACCCAGCGGCTTGAATTTCTCGCGGTGGATCGAGGCGCAGCCGTTGCCACCGTTACCGCCCGCGACGTGGATCACCACGCGGTCGACGAACGATGCCATGACGTCCTACCTCAAATGGCAGCGGCGGGCACCGGACTACCCGGGGCCCGCCGCTGTCGACGTGTATGTCCGCAGACTCAGCCTCTGTCCGAGCTGGCCACGACGGAGACCGTCTTGCGGCCGCGCCGGGTACCGAATTCGACCGCGCCCGCGCTCAGCGCGAAGAGTGTGTCGTCGCTGCCCCGCCCAACATTGAGGCCGGGATGGAACTTCGTGCCGCGCTGCCGGACCAGGATCTCGCCCGCGTTGACGGTCTGGCCGCCGAAGCGCTTGACGCCGAGCCGCTGGGCGTTGGAGTCGCGGCCGTTGCGGGAGCTGGACGCGCCTTTCTTGTGTGCCATCTCTACTCGTCTCCGCTCTGCTCGGCGGACTTCTTGCGGCCCTTAGCCCCCACCGCGGTGATCTTGACTTCGGTGAGGCGCTGCCGGTGACCCTGCCGCTGGTGGTAGCGCGTCTTCTTCTTGAACTTGTGGATGCGGATCTTCGGGCCCTTGGTGTGGGCTACGACCTCGCCGGTGACGTTGACCTTAGC
>DATAEG010000141.1:0-26459 GCA_036258135.1 Jatrophihabitantaceae bacterium
TGGCCGATAGCGGCCAGTAGCGTACCCGATCGGGACGCCCGCTCGGAGCGGAGCATCACGTCCGCGGTCAGCGAGAGGATGGGCCACGATGCCAGACCCGTCGTTCGACGTCGTCAGCAAGTTCGACCGCCAGGAGGTAGACAACGCGGTGAACCAGGCGGCCAAGGAGGTAGGGCAGCGCTACGACTTCCGCGGCACCAACGCGCAGGTGTCCTGGAGCGGCGAGTTGGGCGTCACGGTGAAGGCCGACACGGAGGATCGGGCCAAAGCGGCTCTGGAGGTCTTCAAGGAGAAGCTGGTCAAGCGCTCGATCTCGTTGAAGGCGCTGGACGCCGGCGAACCCAAGCCGTCAGGCAAGGGCTACGCCATCGCCTGCACCCTGCTCCAAGGCATCCCGAGCGAGAAGGCCAAGGTCATCGCCAAGAAGATCCGCGACGACGGCCCGCGTGGCGTCCAGGCCCAGATTCAGGGCGATCAGCTGCGCGTGTCCGGCAAGAAGCGCGATGACCTCCAGGCGGTGATCGCGCTCCTCAAGGCCGCGGACTTCGGCGTCGCGTTGCAGTTCATCAACTACCGCTGACCGGTGCGAAGCCTCCCCTTCGCCGAGGGGGAGCTTATGACGGCCGAAGGGGCGGTTGTGGTCAGCGGCCGAGCGAGCCCGCCATCGCCTCCAGACGGGCGATCCGCTGCGCGGTCGGCGGGTGGGTCGAGAACAGGGTCTTGGCGTGGAACGGGTTGGCGATCATCAGATGGCTGGTGGTCTCCAACTGGGGGGTTTGTGGCAATGGCATGGCCGCGGTGCCAGCCTCCAGCTTGCGCAACGCACTGGCCAGCGCCAGCGGGTCGTTGGTCAGGGTCGCCCCCGACTCGTCAGCCTGGTACTCGCGCGACCGGCTGATGGCCAGCTGGATGACGCCGGCGGCCAGCGGACCAAGGATGAGCATGAGTAGGGCCGCGAACGGGTTGCGATCGTCGTCATTGCCGCCGAAGAACAGAGCGAACTGGGCCAGGAAGGTGATGCCGGTGGCCACGGCGCCCGCGACGGACGAAATGAGAATGTCCCGGTTGTAGACGTGACTCAGCTCGTGACCGAGAACGGCGCGTAGCTCGCGCGGGGTCAGCATCCGCAGGATGCCTTCAGTGGCGCAGACGGCGGCGTGCCGTGGGTTACGGCCGGTGGCGAACGCGTTCGGCTGATCCGTCGGCGAGACGTACAGCCGCGGCATCGGCTGATGCGCAGCGGTGGCCAAGTCCCGGACAATGGCGTACATCTCGGGCTGCTGCGCCTCGCTCACCGGATACGCGTGCATCGACCGGAGGGCGAGCTTGTCGGAGTTGAAGTAGCTGAACGCGTTGATCCCGAGCGCCAGGAGCAGGCCGATGACCATGCCCTGAGTACCGCCCAGCAGCGCCCCGACGAAGATGAACAGCGCGCCCAGCGCGCCGAACAAGACAGCGGTCTTGAGACCGTTGACACCTCTGTGCATGCCCGTTGAACGCCTGGGACCGCCCCAGTCGTTCCCGGGCCTGCTCTGCTCTCAACGAACGCACGGCATCCGCTCAGGATCGTCCACGGCTACGGAGGCGATCCGGACCAGGATGCCGGCCTGGAGGTCGTAGTAGTTCATCCGGGTCAACGGGCTGCGGTAGAGGTGCACGCTCAGCGCGAGTTCGCCGCCGGGATTACGCAGGCTGTGGATGTGTCGCGGACAGAAGCTGACCACGTCCCCGATCCCCGGTCGGCGCACGCGCAGCCGATCGGTCAGGCCGTCCGCCGGCTCGAGAACGGTCTCGGTGAGAGCGCCCCGGACCACAACGAAGGCGCCCGCGGACCCGCCGTGGTCGTGTAGCTCGGTGGCCTGGCCGGGCCGCCACTCGACCAGCCAGAGATCGAAATGTGAGTCGCGGTAGATGCGTCGCTGTCCGCGGCCGGTGGCGACGGGGGGGTTGGCGAGGGTGGTCATCGGGTACTCCGGTCCAGTCAGATGGCGGCATGGATGGGGCATGCGACGCCGTCGGCCCGATCAGGCCGCCGGAGACGGAATTCGGATCAGCTCAGCGCGAGATCGAGGGGACGGCGTCGGCACAGCACCGACAGCCCCCACAGATCAATCGCGCTTTGAGCACCCGCGGATCATAGCCAGTCGCCCGCTAATGGCGAAAATCTGGTCCTAATGTTCGGGATGGGCGCGTCCTGGCCCGCGAGATCCGTAAGATTGAGGTTGCTGCGTGTGCTCGCCCTCGCATCCACTCATCGCCGAGCGCACCGTGGTTTCTCGGTAGGAGGCGGGCGCCAACGATGGCCAAGGACGTCAAGCAGCTGGATCGCGTCGTCATCCGGATAGCGGGTGACTCCGGTGATGGCATGCAGTTGGCCGGCGACCGCTTCACCTCGGAGACGGCCGCCTTCGGCAACGATCTCTCCACGCTGCCCAACTTCCCGGCCGAGATCCGCGCGCCGGCGGGGACGCTGCCCGGCGTCTCCTCGTTCCAGGTGCACTTCGCCGACCACGACATCCTGACGCCCGGTGACCACCCGGACGTCCTGGTGGCGATGAACCCGGCCGCCCTCAAGGCCAACCTCAGCGACCTGCCGGCCGGCTCGACCATCATCGTCGACAGCCACGATTTCACCGCCCGGGCGCTGGCCAAGGTGGGCTGGGACGCCAACCCGCTGGAGGACGGCTCGCTGGACGCCTACACCGTCCACTCGGTTGACCTCACGCAGCTGACTATGGACGCCGTGGCCGACACCGGCCTGTCCCGCAAGGACGCCTCCCGATCGAAGAACATGTTCGCCCTCGGCCTGCTGTCCTGGACGTACTCCCGGCCCACGGAGTCGACGATCTCGTTCCTGCGCCGCAAGTTCGTCGGCAAGCCGGACATCGCGGAAGCCAACATCACCGCGTTCAAGGCGGGCTGGAACTACGGCGAGACCACCGAGTCGTTCGCCATCGCTTATGAGGTCAAGCCCGCCGCGCTCGCCGCCGGCACCTACCGTCAGATCAGCGGGAACGTCGCCCTCGCCTACGGCCTGATCACGGCGGCCCACCGCGCCGGGCTGCCGCTCTTCCTGGGCGCTTACCCGATCACCCCGGCGTCGGACATCCTGCACGAGCTGAGCAAGCACAAGCGGTTCGGTGTCCGCACCTTCCAGGCCGAGGACGAGATCGCCGGCATCGGTGCGGCGCTCGGCGCGGCGTTCGGCGGCTCACTGGGAGTGACGACGTCCTCCGGTCCGGGTATCGCGCTCAAGACCGAAACGATCGGGCTCGCCGTCTCGCTCGAGCTGCCGCTGATCGTGTGTGACATCCAGCGTGGTGGCCCTTCTACCGGCCTGCCGACCAAGACCGAGCAGTCCGACCTGCTGCAAGCCATGTTCGGCCGCAACGGCGAGGCCCCCGTGCCGATCATCGCCCCGCAATCCCCCGGCGACTGCTTCTACGCCGCGCTCGAGGCGGTGCGGATCGCGACCGCCTACCGGACGCCGGTGTTCCTGCTCTCCGACGGCTACCTGGCCAACGGCTCCGAGCCGTGGCAGATCCCGGATCTCGCCGAGCTGCCCGAGCTGACCGTCCAGTTCGCCACCGAGCCGAACGGCCCAGACGGCGTCTTCCTGCCATATCTGCGCGATCCCGATACCCTGGCCCGGCCGTGGGCGGTACCCGGCACGCCCGGGCTCGCGCACCGCATCGGCGGCATCGAAAAGGCCGACGGCACCGGCGAGATCTCCTACGACCCCGACAACCACGACTTCATGGTGCGCACCCGCCAGGCCAAGATCGACGGGATCGCGGCGTCCATACCGCGCCTCGAGGTGGACGACCCGAGCGGTGCCGAGGTGCTCGTGCTTGGTTGGGGATCGACGTACGGGCCAATCGGCGCCGCCGTGCGGGAACTGCGCAACGCGGGACACCAGGTGGCCCAGGCGCATCTGCGCCACCTGAACCCGTTCCCATCGAACCTGGGCGAAGTGCTCGCGCGCTACGACAAGGTGGTCGTGCCCGAGATGAACCTGGGCCAGCTGGGCATGCTGCTGCGCGCGAAGTTCCTGGTGGACGTCATCAGCGTCACCCAAATCCGCGGGATGCCATTCCGGGCGAGTGAGCTCGCCGAGATGCTGACCGGCGTCCTCACCCCGGCGGACGCCCGGCCCGCCCATCTGTCGATTGGAGGCTCCCAGTGAGTGCCCCGCTGAAGCTCACGGCAAAGGACTTCAAGACCGACCAGGAGGTCCGGTGGTGCCCGGGCTGCGGCGACTACGCGATCCTGGCGGCGGTGCAGGGTTTCATGCCGGAGCTGGGCATCGAGCGGGAGAAGATCGTCTTCATCTCCGGCATCGGCTGCTCGTCGCGCTTCCCGTATTACATGAACACGTACGGCATGCACTCCATCCACGGCCGGGCACCCGCCATCGCCACTGGCCTGGCCTCGTCCCGTCCGGATCTCTCGGTCTGGGTCGTAACTGGTGACGGCGACGCGCTGTCGATCGGCGGGAACCACCTGATCCACGTGTTGCGCCGGAACGTGAACCTCAAGATCCTGCTGTTCAACAACCGGATCTACGGCCTGACGAAGGGCCAGTACTCCCCCACGTCTGAGGTCGGCAAGATCACCAAGTCCACTCCGATGGGATCGCTGGACCACCCGTTCAACCCGGTGTCGCTGGCCATCGGCGCGGAGGCCACGTTCGTCGCCCGCACGCTGGACTCCGATCGCAAGCACCTAACGTCGGTGTTGCAGGCCGCGGCCAAGCACACCGGCACGGCGCTCGTGGAGATCTACCAGAACTGCAACATCTTCAACGACGGCGCCTTCGAGGTGCTGAAGGACGCCGACACGCGCGACGACTTCTTCATCCGCATGGAACACGGTCAGCCGATCCGGTTCGGCCTGGACGGCACTAAGGCCGTGCTCCGCGACCCGCAGACCGGCGCGCTCAGCGTGTCCGACGGCGTCGCCGAGGACGACCCGCGCATCGTGGTCCATGACGCCTACGCGGCCGATCCGTCGCTGGCCTTCGCGCTGTCGCGGTTGTCGTCGATCGACCCGCGCTTCGCGCCGATGGGGGTGTTCCGCAGCGTCGAGCGGCCGACCTACGACCAGATGATGACGGCCCAGCTCGACGCCGCCGCGGCGGCTGGCGCCGCGGATGAGGCAGCGCTCAGCGGCTTGCTGCACGGACCGGACACCTGGACCGTCCTCTGACGCACCCCACCAAAACGCTCCGGCGGAGAACGCTCCGCGTTTTCGCGGGGACCGCGCCGCGGGCGGAACGAATCGATCCCACCTTTCGCCGAGGCTTGGTCTACGGCGTTGCTGCCTACGCCCTCTGGGGTGCGTTCCCGCTGTACTGGCCGCTGCTCGAGCCTGCAGCTCCGCTGGAGATCCTCGCCCACCGGGTTCTGTGGTCTTTGGCGTTCGTCGCCCTGTTGCTGTGGCGCACCCGCCGCTGGGCGCGTGTCCATGCGGTGCTGCAAAATCCCAGCCAGCGGACGACGCTCGCCCTGGCCGCGGCCGTCATCACGGTCAACTGGCTCACCTACATCTGGGGCGTGAACACGCACCACATCGTCGAGACCAGCCTGGGCTACTTCATCAACCCGCTCTTCACGATCCTGCTCGGCGTCGTGGTGCTGCGCGAACAACTGCGCACCGCGCAGTGGGTGGCCGTGGGCATCGCGTCCCTGGCCATCGTCATCCTCACCCTCGACTACGGCCGGCTGCCGTGGATCGCGCTCACGCTGGCGCTGTCCTTCGGGACGTACGGGTACCTGAAGAAGCGGGCCAATGTCGGCGCAGTGGAGTCACTGGCGGTGGAGACCGGCGTGCTTGCCGGTCCGGCCCTGATCACCCTGGCCGTGCTCCAGATGACGGGCTCGATGGCCTTCCTGCACCACAGCGTCGGCAACACCGTCCTGCTGATGGCGACCGGCGTGGTGACCGCCGTCCCGCTGCTCTTCTTCGCCGCCTCAGCGATCCGGCTGCCGCTCAGCACCCTCGGCCTGTTGCAGTACCTGGCGCCGGTCTTCCAGTTCCTCATCGGCGTGCTGGTAGCGCATGAGCCCCTGCCGCCCGCCCGGCTGGCCGGTTTCGCTCTGGTCTGGTTCGCCCTCGTCGTGCTCACCGTCGACGGTCTGCGGTACTCGCGGCGCGATTCGGCGGCGCTGCCGTCGGCCGTCGACATCGCCTCCTGACGGCCCCGACCGTCGGCCCTTGACAATCCCAGCTTGATGGGCCAGTCTATAACCATCTAGTTCTAGAACGGATTGGTTATGAATCTGGATAAGGCCAGGGAAGCCCAACTGGACGCCGTGTTCGGCGCCCTGGCCGACTCCACCAGGCGGGCGATCCTGGCCCGTCTGGCCGAGGGCGAGGCGAACGTTGCCGAGCTCGCGGCACCCCTGCCCATTTCCCAGCCGGCGGTGTCCAAACATCTCAAGGTGCTGGAGAGCGCTGGTCTGATCACTCGGACCAGTCGCGCCACCGCGCGGCTCAGCCACTTGCGGGCGGAGCCGTTGCGCCAGGCCACCGACTGGCTGGGGAACTACCGCCACTTCTGGGACGAGAGCTACCGACGTCTCGACGCCCTCGTGGCCAAGCTGACCGAACCCGCACAGAAAGGAACCGACCATGGGAACTAGCAAGATCACCGCCGAGCCCGGCTCGCTCCAGATCCTTGTCGAGCGCGAGTTCGACGCACCGGCTGAGGTGCTGTTCCGCGCCCACGTCGATCCGAAGCTGCTCAAACAGTGGATGGGCCCGGACGACCTGTCGATGGAGATCCCGACGTTCGAACCGCGTGACGGTGGCCGCTGGGACTGGGTTTTCACCGCCCCGGACGGCGACGTGCAGCGCTTCCACGGCGTCACGCACGGCACCCCGTCGGTCGAGAACGGGATCATGGGCACCTTCGAATGGCTGGGCCTGCCTGGTCACGTGTCCTTCCAGACGATGACCTTCGAGGAGCACGACGGCCGCACCACACTGCGGTCCAACTCGGTCTTCCAGACCCTCGAGGACCGCGACGGCATGATCGCATCGGGCATGGAGTCTGGCATGAACCAGGGCTATGCCAAGCTCGACAAGCTGCTCGCCACCCTGACCACCACCCAGAGGTAGGAGGCGCCACCATGCCCACGATCACCCCGTTCCTCTGGTACGACGACAAGGCCCAGGAGGCCGTCGAGTACTACCGTTCGGTCTTCGGCGATGTGAAGGTCTTCGAGACCACGCGTTACAGCGATGCTGGTCCGGGCACGCCCGGTTCGGTGATGACCGTCTCCTTCGAGGTGTGCGGACAGCGGCTGACCGCCCTCAACGGCGGCCCGGAGTTTCAGTTCACCGAGGCAATCTCCTTGCAGGTCGACGTAGACGGCGGCCAGGACGAGGTCGACCGGCTCTGGAACCGTCTTGCCGAAGGTGGCACCGAGAGCCAGTGTGGCTGGGTCCGTGACCGCTACGGCCTCTGGTGGCAGATCGTCCCGACCGAACTGACCGCGCTGCTGACCGATCCGGACCCCGACCGCGCGCGCCGCGCGATGGAGGCGATGCTCAAGATGGGCAAGATCGACATCGCCGAGCTGGAGGCTGCGGCCGCCGGCTGACGCAACATACGAGCCAAGGGCCGCCAGGAACGCCTGGCGGCCCTTGGCGTTTTGGGGCATGTGAGAGTCAGCTAGCGTCTGCTGAGCACCGAAACGGTGATCAACGTCCGTGCAGCAGTGGCTGGACCGGATCCCACGCCCGTCCGGTCCGGCGCCGCGCCATCCCGGACAGCGCCTCGAGGATGACCGCCGAGAACTAGCGGCAGCCCCCGTGCCGAGCTACCCCGTACACCGCCGCCTGGAGATCGAGGACGGAGCGCGCCGCGTCTCCGGAGTACATCTCGACATCGCCCGCGTCGAGGACGCTGAGGTCGCGCAAGGCGTCCACCCGCAGCGCCGGCCGGGACCCGTCCTGCGGCAGGTAGCAGGACTGCCGAATGTACTGCGGACCGAACCGGGCGCGGGCCCGGAACGACGTGTGCCGCCGTCGACCGGTGCGCCGAGGATGACCACATCGGCTCCGGAAAGGTCGCTGGGTCCTGCCAATCGCAGCGGGGCACGCCGAGGAACGTGAGATCGGGACCGAACTGGGCGCCGTAGCGGGCCATCAGCTGGTCCGCAGCACGACGGCGTCGGTCAAGGCGCCTAGCGCCCGGCGGGCCGGGCTGTCGGGGATGGGGTCGAGCTCAGCGCGCGCGGCGTCGGCGTACTGCGCGACGATGGCGCGGGCTTCGTCGATGGCCGTCGACGCGCGCAGCAGCGTTAACGCCTCGGCCACGTCGAGCTCGGCCACGGTCGGGCCACTCAACAGCGCCCGCAGCCGTTGCTGCCCAGGATCGGTCGATCGAAGGGCGTAGTGAACCGGCAGCGTCCGCACCCCCTCGCGCAGATCGGTGCCCGGCCGCTTTCCGGAGGCGTCGGACTCGGCGACGATGTCGAGGATGTCGTCGGACAGCTGAAACGCGACCCCGATCTGTTCGCCGTAGCGCCGCGCGGCTTCGACGACCTCCGCAGGTGCGCCCGCGAACATCGAGCCGAACTGCGCAGCCGCGGCGATCAAGGAGCCGGTCTTGTCGGCGAGCACATCCAGATAGTGCTCGACGAGGTCAGCGCCGGGCCGTGGGCCGAGCGTCTCGTGCAGCTGTCCGGTGACCAGGCGCGCGAAGGTACGCGACTGAAGTCGAACCGCCTCGGGACCGAGCTCGGAGAGCAGGTCCGACGCACGTGAGAACAGAAAGTCGCCGGTCAGGATGGCGACCGTGTTGGTCCAGCGCGCGTTCGCCGACGGCGTGCCCCGCCGTACGTCCGCCTCGTCCATCACATCGTCGTGGTAGAGCGTGGCCAGGTGGGTCAGCTCCACCACGACAGCGGCCGTCACGATTTCCGGTCGGGTCGGGTCGCCCAGGTGGGCGCACAGCACCGACAGCAGCGGACGGAACCGCTTACCGCCGGCGTCGACCAGGTATCGGGCCACGTCGGCGAGGAACGCATCGTCAGAACGGACCGCGTCTGCCAGCGCCGACTCCACTTCGGCAATGCCCTTCCGGACCGACGCCTCCAGTTCGGGATCGTCGAAGGCATAGCCCAGGCCGGCGGAGGACACCAGCGCGTTACCCGTGCAGGTGGGCGGCGTTCTGCGCCAGATCCAGCACCGGCTGCGGCACGATGCCCAGGAAGATCGTCACGGCGACACCGATGCCAATGGCCACGGTGGTCAGCGGTGAGGCCACAGCAATGGTCGGGCCTGCCTCCGGGGGCTCGGCGAAGTACATCATCACCACGATGCGCAGGTAGAAGAACGCGGCAGCCGCGGAGATGACGAGCGCGATGACCACTAGTGCGCCGGCGTCGTGGTAGGCGGCGGCGAACACGACGAACTTGGCGGTGAACCCGCTGGTGAGCGGAATCCCGGCCAGGCCGAGCAGCAGGACGGTCATGGTGGCCGCTAGCAACGGCGACCTGCGGCCAAGGCCGGACCAACTGGACAGCCGGGTGGCCTCGCCGTCGGCGTCGCGGACCAACGTGAGCAGGCCGAAGGCCGCGACCGAAGTGAAGCCGTAGGCCACGAGGTAGAACATCGTCGAACTGAGCCCGTTGCGGTCCAGCGCGATCGTGCCGACGAGGATGAAGCCGGCATGCGCGATGGCCGAGTACGCGAGCATGCGCTTCACGTCCGTCTGGGTGAGCCCGAAGATCGCGCCCACGACCATCGATGCGACGGCCACCGCCCAGATCGCCGGTCGCCAGTCCCAGTGCGAGCCGAAGAAGCCGACGTACAGGACCCGGATCAGCGCCGCGAATGCGGCCACCTTCGTGCACGCGGACATGAACGCGGTGACAGGAGTCGGCGCGCCCTGGTATACGTCCGGCGTCCAACTGTGGAACGGCGCGATACCGGCCTTGAACAACAGGCCGACGATCAACAGCCCCAGACCGATGTAGAGCAACGCGTCGGACTTGTTGGTGTTCGTCCGCAGGATGGCCGTCAGGTCGACGGTGTCGGCATAGCCGTACAGCAGGGCGAGCCCATAGAGGAAGAACGCGGAGGCGAATGCACCCAGCAGGAAGTACTTCATCGCCGCTTCCTGGGACAGCAGCCGACGCCGGCGCGCCAGCCCGGACATCAGGTATAGCGGCAGCGAGAGCACCTCGAGCGCGACAAACATGAGCAGCAGGTTGTTGGACGCAGTGAAGATCAGCATCCCGGACACGGCGAAGGTGAGCAGCGGGAAGATCTCGGTCTGCACGCGGGTGCCGGCCGCCAGCTGCCGGTCGGCCGGAGAGCCGGCCACCACGGCGGCCTGGGCGACGACAGCGCTGCCCGTGTCGACGCTGCGTTCGGCGATGAGCAGCGTCGCGGGTATGGCCAGCGCCAGGATCGTGCCCTGCATGAAGAGGGTCACGCCGTCGATGGCCAAAGCGTCAGCCGCGGTGAGCACCGAGGTCGAGTGGATCGCGATGACGTCGATCAGCGCGGCGGCGAAACCGAGCAGCGCGACCCAGACCTGGATCGTGAACCGCCGCGCGGCCGGCACCAACGCCTCGACAAGGACGCCCGCGACCGCGGCGCCCAGAACGATGAATATCGGCATCAACGCGCGGTAGGCGATCGACGGCGCCTGGAGCGTGGCCGGTGCGGCGAGCAGGGACTGGCTCACTTGCTCTCACCTGCCAACGGGACCTTGGGAGGGGGATCGGTCTTGCCGATGTCGTGCATCGTCGCCTGCACCGCTGGGTTGATGATGTTCAGTAGCGGCTTCGGGTAGACGCCGAAGACGATGATCAACGCGATCAAGGGGCCGACAGCCAGCATCTCGCGGAGGTTCAGGTCGCGGAACTTGCGCACCGCCGACGAAACCGTGCCCTGCATCGACCGTTGGAAGAGCAGCAGCACGTACAACGCGGCCAGAATGATGCCCGACGTGGCCACGATGGCGAAGCCCTTGTGGCGGGTGAACGTGCCGACGAGCACCAAGAACTCGCTGATGAAGGTGCTCATGCCGGGCAACGCCAGGGCCGACAGGCCGGCCAACAGGAACGCGCCACCCAGCCTCGGGGTGACCTTCGCCGTGCCGCCGTAGTCGCCGATCTCCCGGCTCTTGCCGCGGATGATGAGGAAGCCCACGACCAAGAACAGGGCACCCGTCGACAGCGCGTGGTTGAACATGTAGAACACCGCGCCGGTGCCGCCCTGGGTGGTGAAGGCGAATACGCCCAGTCCGATGAAACCGAAGTGGGCGACCGACGTGTACGCCACGAACCTCTTCATGTCGCGCTGACCCATGGCCAGGAAGGCGGCGTAGAGCACGCCGATTACGCACAGCACCAGGATCGGCTTGGCGAAGTACTGGGACGCTCCGGGAAACAGCGGCAGGCAGTAGCGCAGGAAGCCGAACGTGCCGACCTTGTCGAGCACGCCCACCAGCAGAGCCGCACCACCGAACGGAGCCTCCGCACCGGCGTCAGGCAACCACGTGTGGAACGGGACCAGCGGCGCCTTGATGGCGAAGGCGATGAAGAAGCCGAGGAACAGCAGCTTCTGGCTCGGTCCGTCCGGGACCGCTCCGATGAGAGCTGGGAACGAGAACGTGCCCTCGCCGGCAGTCACGTACAGGCCGATCACGGCCGCCAGCATCAGCAGACCACCGAGCAGCGAGTACAGGAAGAACTTCATCGCCGCGTACTGGCGCCTTGGGCCGCCGTACATGCCGATGATGAAGTACATCGGCACGAGCATTGCCTCGAAGAACACGTAAAAGAGGAAGACGTCAAGGGCCACGAAAACGCCGAGCATGAAGACCTCGAGCACCAGGATCAGCCCGAAGAACGTCTTCACACTCTTGCCCGACGCCTTGCTCTCCTCGGCGTCCTCGTCGGAGTCGACTGTGCTCCACGAAGCGAGGATCACCGCCGGCACCAGCAGCGCGGCCATCACGACCAGCACGACGGCGATGCCGTCCGCACCGAACGAGAGCCGGGTGCCGAGCGCGGGGATCCAGGGCCAGTCGCCGCGGAACTGGAACCGGGCGCCTCTGGGATCGAAGGCGAAGGCCAACACGACGGCGTAGACCATGACGATCAGTGACGTGCCCAGCGCGATCCACTTGACCAGCCGGTCCTCACCCTTCGGCAAAGCGAAGACGACCAGCGATCCCACCAACGGGATCAGTAGCAGGATCGGCAAGACGAGGCTATGCATTCGAGCGAACCTCCGCCCCGGCGGTCAGGCCACGCGCAGCGTGGTAAGGGCGGAGGTGAGCGGGGTACATATGCATCAGCTGTACCTCGCGGCCAGGAGCACAACGAGCACAGCCAGCGTGCCGGCCAGCATCGACAACGCGTACGACCGGACGAAGCCGGTCTGGGTCCGTCTCAGCCGGGCCGAACTACCGCCCAGCCCCGCGGCCAGGCCGTTGACCACACCGTCGACGCCGCGGTTGTCGAAGAACACCAGCGCTCGGGTGAGCCACTGGCCGGGGCGCATGAACACCGCCTCGTTGAAGTCGTCGGCGTAGAGCTTGTGTCGGGCGGCGGTCGTCACCGGCGAGACGCCGACCGGAGGCTCGACAGGAATCGGCTTGCGTCCGAAGGCCACCCAACCGCCGAGGACACCCAGGGCGACGACGACCAACGTGATGCAGGTCAGCACGATGGGTGACACCGTGTGCACCCCCTCCTCCACCGACGGACCGACCGACGGCGTGAGCCAGTGCTGCAGAGCGCCGCCGAGGATCAGTACGAAACCGCCGACGATGCTCGCCCCGGCCAGGATGACCATCGGCCAATCCATGATCCAGCCCGACTCGTGCGGGTGGACGTCGTCCTCCCAGCGCTTCTCGCCGAGGAATGTCATGACCAGTGCCCTGGTCATGTAGAACGCGGTGAGGCCCGCGCCGATCAGGGCGCACAGACCGAGCGACCACCCGGAGATGCCGCCCTTGTCGAGGGCGGCCTCGATGATCTTGTCCTTGGTGAAGAAGCCGGTGGCGAGCGGGAAGCCGATGATGGCGGCGAATCCAGCCACGAACACGCCGAACGTGATGGGCATGACCCGCCACAGCCCACCGAATCGCCTCATGTCGATGCGGTCGTTCATCGCGTGCATGACCGAGCCGGCAGACAGGAAGAGCGCAGCCTTGAAGAAGCCGTGGCCGAGCAGGTGCAGGATGGCGATGGCGTAGACGCCCGGGCCCAACCCCGCGGCCAAGAACATGTAGCCGATCTGGCTCACGGTCGAGTAGGCGAGCACCCTCTTGAGATCGTCCTGTCCGAACGCGCAGATACAGCCGTAGAGCAAAGTGATGGCGCCGATGATGGTGACGACCGTCCGAGCCGCTTGGGACTCGTTGAATATGGCGTCCGAACGCACGATCAGGTACACGCCGGCGGTGACCATGGTCGCCGCGTGGATGAGCGCGGACACCGGCGTCGGGCCTTCCATCGCGTCCGGTAGCCAGGTCTGAAGTGGGAACTGACCGGACTTGCCACACGCGCCAAGGGTGAGCATCAGGGCGATGGCCGTTGCTACACCCGTCGACGCGTGTCCAATGCGACCGAAGACACCCTCGAAGGAGGTAGTGCCCAGATAGGCAAACATGATCATGATCGCGATCGAGAGTCCGGCGTCGCCGACCCGGTTGGCGATGAACGCCTTCTTGGCCGCGGTGGCCGCGGAATCGCGGGTGTAGTAGTAGCCGATCAGCAGGTACGAGGCCAGGCCCACGCCTTCCCAGCCCACGTACATGGTGAGGTAGTTATCGGCGAGCACCAGCAGCAGCATCGCCGCCATGAAGAAGTTGAAGTAGCCGAAAAAGCGGCGCCGACCCTCGTCGTGATCCAGGTACCCGATGGCGTAGAAGTGGATCAGCCCGCCGACACCGGTGATCAGAAGGATGAAGGCGATCGAGAGCGGATCGATGAGCATGCCCACCTCGACCCGAAACGAGCCGACCGGGATCCAGGTGTACAGGTGCAGATCGCGCTGGCGACCGCTGGCCGGCTCGCTCTTGATCGAGAAGAACAGCATGACGGCGTAGATGAAGAGCGGCACCGGGACGATCAGCCCGCCGAGCCAGTGACCCCACTTGTCCGCGCGTCGACCGGCCAGCAGCAGGACCGCCGACGACACGGCCGGGACCACGACGAGAAGCCATGCCCAGGTCTGGATGCCTTCTGCGGCTACCACGGGTCGCCTCCGACTCGGTCTTCCATCCGCGTCACCTCAGTACTTCAGCAGGTTGGCATCGTCGACCGAGGCCGAGCGGCGCGTCCGGAAGATGGACATGATGATGGCGAGGCCCACCACAACCTCGGCGGCGGCCACGACCATCACGAAGAACGCGATGATCTGACCGTCTAGGGAACCGTTGATTCGGCTGAACGTGACCAGCGACAGGTTGACCGCGTTGAGCATCAGCTCGACGCACATGAAGACCACGATCGCGTTGCGCCGGATAAGGACTCCCACCGAGCCGATCGCGAACAACAGCGAGGACAACACCAGGTAGTAGGTCGGCGTCATGAGCGCCGCGCCCCTTGGCCGGAGGGAAGTTGCGACGTCCGCACCACGCCGCCAGTCAAACTCTCCATGACGGACTCGGTAGCGATGGACCCGTCGGGCAGGAGCGCCGGAGTTCCGATGGCGTTGCCCGTGGAGAGCACGCCGGGACCAGGCAGCGGCTGCGGACGCCCGCTGCGAATCGTGTCGCGGGCGATGTCGCGCTGGGTGCGGCGCGGGCCCTCGCGTTCGACGTGGGCCAGGATCATCGCGCCCACCGCGGCGACGATCAGCAGAGCCGAGGTCAGCTCGAAGGCGAAGATGTACTTGGTGAACAGGATCGCGGCGATGCTGTCGACGTTGCCGCCGGCGGCGTTCTGGCTGGCCAGATTCTTGGCCGGGATGCCGGTCAGTGCCTTCCCGATGGCGGCGGCCACGATCACCGCAAAGCCCAGCCCGGCGAGCGCCGCCGCCACGCGCTGGCCGCGCAACGTCTCGACGAGCGAGTCGGCGCTGTCCCGGCCGACCAACATCAGCACGAACAGGAACAAGATCATGATCGCGCCGGTGTAGACGATGATCTGCACGAGGCCGAGGAAGGGGCCCTGCTCGATCACGTAGAACAGGCCGAAGCACACCATGGTCGCGGCGAGGGACAGCGCCGCGTGCACGGCGTTCTTGGCCAGGATCGTGCCGAGCGCGCCCAGGGTGGCCACCGGGGCCAGGATCCAGAAGGCCACCTCCTCGCCGCCCCCGATGGTGTTCGAGGCGGCCAGGACCGCGCTACTCAACGCTCATCCCGCGCAGATCAGTGCACCAAATCGGGGCCCCCGCGGAAACGCGGAGCATTCTTTGCGCAGCGTTTTCGTGGCGCTCAAATCGGGGTCCCCGCGGAAACGCGGAGCGTTCTTTGCGCAGCGTTTTCGTGGGGCTCAATGGTGGCCTCCGACCTGATGAGCAACGGACCGCGCGCCGGGTGCGGCCTCGTTCGCGGCGCTCTGCGGTGCACCCTCCTGCGGGCGCGGCACGTAGTAGTCCTGCTCGGACTCACCGAGCCGCATGGGGTGCGGAGGTGCCTCCATACCGGGCAGCAGCGGAGCCATCAGCTGCTCCTTCGTGTAGATGAGGTCCTGGCGGTTGTCCAGTGCCAGCTCGTACTCGTTGCTCATCGTCAACGACCGCGTCGGGCAGGCTTCGATGCACAGCCCGCAGAAGATACAGCGCAGGTAGTTGATCTGATACACCCGGCCATACCGCTCACCAGGGCTGTACCGCTCGGTCTCGGTGTTGTCCCCGCCCTCGACGTAGATGGCGTCGGCCGGGCACGCCCAGGCGCACAGCTCGCATCCGACGCACTTCTCCAATCCGTCCGGGTGGCGGTTCAGTACGTGCCGACCGTGGTAGCGCGGGGCGGTCGGGAAGAACTCGAACGGGTACTGCTGGGTGTAGACCTTCTTGAACATCGTCGAGAAGGTGAGCCCGAAGCCCTTGGCAAAGCCGGTGACGCTCCCGGCCGGTTCGGTGGGCAGGTTCGGTGCCGCGGGTGCCGTCGAGGGCGTCGAGGGCGCGACCTCGCCGCTGGACCGCGTGGTGATGCCCTTCTCCTCGCTCATTTCACTGCCTCTTCGCGCAAGCGCTTATCGGTCGCTCGTTCCGCACCTGCACCCCGCGCGGCGCTGCGCGCCTGCGATGCTCGCTCATGAGTCACCGCCCTCGCTGCCCACCGTGATCTCCGGACGGCCAACGGACGTCGTCGCCATGCGGGGCGGCACCACCAGGTCCATGGGCGGCACCGGGAACGCCTTCGTCCGCTGCTCCTCGGCTTGGTCGGCCGCCGCCTCGGCGGCAGCGCGCCGCCGGTCAGCGCGGTCCAGCGCGAACGAGACGATGGCAAAGATGATCAGCACCGGCACCAGTGCCACCGCGAACGCGCCCACCTTCGACCAGCCCCTCTCGTCGAGCACCCGGATGGTGGCGACGACCAGGATCCAGACCAGGTTGATCGGCAGCAGGATCTTCCAGCCAAGGTGCATGAACTGGTCGTAACGCAGCCGCGGGAGCGTCCCGCGCAGCCAGACGAAGACGAAGATCAGCAGGATCACCTTGCCGGTGAACCACAGCATCGGCCACCAGCCCTGGTTCGCGCCGGACCAGATCGACAGCGGCCACGGCGCCCGCCACCCGCCCAGGAAGAGCGTCGTGGCCAGGGCCGACACCGTCACCATGTTGATGTACTCGGCGAGGAAGAAGAGCGCGAACTTCATGGAGGAGTACTCGGTGTGGAATCCGCCGACGAGCTCGGACTCCGCCTCGGGCAGGTCGAACGGCGCCCGGTTGGTCTCGCCCACCATGGCGATCAGGTAGATGACGAACGAGACGATCAGCGGGATGGCGTACCACAGCCTGGTCTGCGAGGCGACGATGCTCGAGGTCGACATGGTGCCGGCGTAGAGGAAGACCGCGACGAATGTGAGCCCCATCGCGACCTCGTAGGAGATCATCTGGGCCGCCGAGCGCAGCCCGCCGAGCAGCGGATAGGTCGAGCCCGAGGCCCAGCCGGCGAGCACGATGCCGTATATGCCGAGCGACGAGCACGCGAAGATCACCAGGACACCGACGGGCAGATCGGTCAGCTGGAGGTACGTCTCGTGACCGAACATCGAAACCTCTGGCCCGAACGGAATCACCGAAAAGGCCAGGAAGGCCGGCGTGCACGCCAGCACTGGAGCCATCCAGTACACCGGCTTGTCGGCCAGCGTGGGGATGATCTCCTCTTTGAACGCCAGCTTGATGCCGTCGGCGAGTGATTGCAGCGTCCCCCAGGGGCCGGTCCGGTTCGGGCCGATCCTGTTCTGCATGCGCCCGACGACCTTGCGCTCGAAGACGATCGAGAACAACGTCATCACCACGAGGAACGCGAACACGGCCACGACTTTGATGAGCATGATCCACACCGGCTCGGTGCCGAACACGCCCATCGGCTGCTCAGGCGCTGCGATGGTCATCCGGCACCTCCGGAGACGGCACTGATCCCGACGACGTCCCCGGCGCCGGCGCCGAGCGCGACCCGGGTCGGATAGCCTCTGGCGTTCGTCGGGACCCACACGACCCGGTCGGGTAGGTCACCGAGTTCGACGGGGAACTGGAGCACGCCAGCCGGCCCCTCGATCGCCACCTCATCGCCCTCTCGGACGCCGATCTCGGCCGCGGTCGCCGGGTTGAGCGCCGCGCGGGCCAGCTTGGCGGTGTGGGCGAAGTTGTCGTCGCCGTCGCTCATCCGGCCGGCGTCGACCAGCTCGGCCCAGGTGGCCAGGACGGCCTGGCCCACGTCCGGCTGCTGGGCGGCGGCGGGAGGCTCGGTGGGCGGGCCGACCCGCGCGGTGCCGGTGGTGAGTTCGGTGAGCTCCGCGGCGGCGCGTTCCGCGGTGGCCAGCCCGAACGGGGCGTCCATCTCGTCCGCGAGCGCGTTGAGGACCCGTCCGTCGGAGAGCGCGCCGGTCCCCTCGATGGCCTGCGGGAAGTAGCGCGGCCGGCCCTCCCAGGAGACGAACGTTCCCGACTTCTCCGTGACCGGCGCCACCGGCAGGACGACGTCCGCGCGCTCGGTGAAGGCACTGTGCCGGATCTCCAGGCTGACGACGAAGCCCACTCGGTCCAGGGCCGCGGCCAGGGCCGCCCCGTCCGGAAGATCGGCGGGGTCGACGCCGCCCACCAGGAGCGCGGTGATCTTGCCGTTGGCGGCTGCGGACAGGATCTTCGGCAGGGACCGTCCCGTACCGCTCGGCACGCTCGCCGCCCACAGCCGCTCGACCTCGGCGCGAGCAGCATCGTCGGTAACCGGGCGGCCCCCGGGCAGTAGCGCCGGGAGCGCCCCGGCCTCCAGCGCGCCGCGCTCGCCGGCGCGCCGCGGCACCCAGCCCAGTCGCGCGCCGGTGCGCTCGACCAGCTGAATGACCGCGGTGAGCGCTCCGGGCGAGGTCGCGGCGCGTTCGCCGACCAGGATCACCGACCCGTCCTGCTCCAGGGCGCGTTGGACGGTCCCGTCAAGCTGCGCCAGGGTCGCCGCTTCCCGGCCCGGCGGTGTCTGGAGCAGGGTGCCGTCCAGCTTCACCAGGCCGCGACTGGCCATGGCGGCGACGGAGAAGACCTCCATGGCCCCCAAGCGGGTGGACTTGCGCATCCGCAGGAAGACAATCGGTGACTCTTCCTCGGGTTCGAAGGCGACGAGCAGCACGCTCGGTGCCGCCTCGATGTCGGCGTAGGTCACCCCGTCGTTGAGCGGGGTGGTGCCGACGACCGTGTGTCCGAGGAACGCCTCCTCCTCGACACTGCTCGGCCGGGCCCGGAAGTCGATGTCGTTCGTGCCCAGGACTACTCGGGCGAACTTGCTGTAGGCGTAGGCGTCCTCCTGGGTCAGCCGGCCACCGGGCAGCACGCCGACACCGCCGTTGTCCACCGCCTCGCGCAGGCCTTCCGCGGCGCGCTCCAAGGCCTCGGGCCAACTCGCCTCGATCAGTTCTCCCGACTCGTTGCGCACCAGCGGCGTCAGGATGCGATCGGGCTGGACGGGATAGGCGAATCCCCAGCGGCCCTTGTCGCAGTTCCACTCCTCGTTCACCGCGGGGTCATTGGCCGCCAACCGGCGCGTTACCTGGCCGCGCCGCCAGTCAGTGCGCTGCGCACATCCGGACGCGCAGTGCTCGCACACGCTCGGGGTGCTCATCAGGTCGAACGGGCGCGCCCGGAAGCGGTAGGAGGCCGCGGTGAGCGCGCCGACCGGGCAGATCTGGACGGTGTTGCCGCTGAAGTAGGACTGGAACGGGGTGTCCTTGATCCCAACCTGCTGCTGGGCGCCACGTTCCAGCAGGTCGATGAACGGGTCGCCGGCGATCTGGTCGGAGAACCGCGTACAACGCTGGCAGAGCACGCAGCGTTCCCGGTCCAGCAGCACCTGGGAACTGACCGGGATGGGCTTGGGGAAGGTCCGCTTCACGTCGACGAACCGCGAGTCGGCCCGTCCATTGCTCATGGCCTGGTTCTGGAGCGGGCACTCGCCGCCCTTGTCGCAGACCGGGCAGTCCAGCGGGTGGTTGATGAGCAGCAGTTCCATGACGCCCTGCTGCGCCTTGTCGGCCACCTTCGAGGTCAGCTGCGTAGCGATGACCATGCCGGGCATCACGGTCGTGGTGCAGGCGGCCGCCGGCTTCGGCATCCCCCGCCCGTTACCCATATCCGGGACCTCCACCAGACACTGCCGGCAGGCGCCGGCCGGCTCGAGGAGCGGATGGTCGCAGAACCGCGGGATCTGGATGCCGAGCTGCTCGGCGGCACGAATGACCAGCGTGCCCTTGGGCACGCTGACCTCGAAGCCGTCGATCGTGACGGTGATGAGGTCTTCCGCGGTGGCGGGCTTCTCCGGGGCGAGGGTCATGGCTGGCTCACCGTTGCCACCAGGTCGGCCGCCTCGGCCTCGTCGCCGCGCGACTGGCCGGTGCGGTTCTCGGGCTTGATCAGGGCCAGGTAGTCGTCGCGGAAGTACTGGATCGAGCTGGCGATCGGGCTGACCGCGCCGTCACCGAGAGCGCAGAACGCCCGGCCGAGCATGTTGTCGCCGATGTCGAGGAGATCGTCGATGTCCTTCTCGGTGCCCTCGCCGTGCAGGATCCGCTCGATTATTTGGGCCGTCCAGAAGTTGCCTTCGCGGCACGGCGTGCACTTGCCGCAGGATTCGTGCTCGTAGAACTCGGTCCACTTGAGCACTGCCCGAACGACGTCGTCGTCCTCGTCGAAGATCATGATCGCCGACGTGCCGTTCATCGACCCCGCCTTGACCGCGGAGTCGAAGTCCAGCGGGACGTCGAGGTGCTCCTTCGTGAACAGCGGCGTCGAGGAACCGCCCGGCGTCCAGAACTTGATCTCCTTGCCGCGGCTCATCCCGCCGGCCATGCCGATGAGCTCCCGCAACGTGGTCCCCATCGGTGCCTCGTACTGCCCGGGATTCTTGATCCTGCCGGACAGTGAGTAGATGCATGGGCCCGGCGAGCCGGCCGCCTCGGACGTGGCCATCGACTTGAACCAGTCCGGGCCGCCCAAGACGATGTACGGCACGGAGGCGAGCGAGCCGACGTTGTTGACCACGGTCGGGGCGTCATACAGCCCGTTCGTGGCCGGGAACGGCGGCTTGAGGCGAGGCTGGCCGCGCTTGCCCTCGAGGGAGTCCAGCAGCGCGGTCTCCTCGCCGCAGATGTAGGCGCCGGCGCCGCTGTGCACCGTGATCCGGCAGTCGAAGCCGCTGTCCAGGATGTTCTTGCCGAGGTACCCACGCTCCTCGGCCTCGCGCACCGCCATGGTGACGCGGCGGATGGCGTGCACCGCCTCGCCGCGGATGTAGACGAACGCGTGCTCAGCGCGGACCGCATAGCAGGCGATGATGATGCCTTCGATCATGGAGTGCGGATCGTTCATCATCAGCGGCAGGTCGCGGCAGGTGCCGGGCTCGCCTTCGTCAGCGTTGACGACGACGTAGTGCGGCTTCCCGGCCTCGCCCGGCTTGGGTTGCGGGATGAACTGCCATTTCATGCCGGTCGGGAATCCCGCCCCGCCGCGCCCACGCAGGCCCGAGTCCTTGACCATTTCGATGAGCGTGTTCGGCTCCATCGTCAGTGCCTGACGCAGCGCCGCGTAGCCCTCGGCCGCCTCGTAGTTGTCGATCAGCCAGGGATTCTCGCTGCCGAACCGCTTGGTGAGCACAGGAGTCAGCGGCATATCAGCCCTCCTCCTTGGTGCCGGCCGGTTTGGCCGCGTTCTCCTCGTCGGACTCCGCAGTCTGCAACGGGGCATCGTGTGCCGACGTGGGCTGCTGGCTTGCCGTGCCCGCCGCACCGCGGCCTGCGGCCGTTGGCGCCTGCGCATAGGCCGGAGCCGCCTCGTCGCGCTCGGCGGCCAACCGGACGCCGACGACGGTTGGGGCGCCCGTGGCCGGTGCCGAAGCTGCCTCGAGACGCTCGTCGACGAAGCCGGCGATCTGGCGCGAGATCTCCCGGAACGAGCAGAGCGGTGCGCCGCGGGTCGGCATGGGCCGCTCCCCCGCCCGCAGCTTCGCCACCAACTCGCGCGCGGACTCGACCGTCTGGTTGTCGAAGAACTCGTAGTTGACCGTGACGACCGGCGCGTAGTCGCACGCGGCCAGGCACTCGGCGTGCTCCAGCGTGATCATGCCGTCGGAGGTGGTCTGGTTCATGCCGACGCCGAGCTCCTTGCTGAGCGCGGTGTAGATCTCGTCCCCGCCGAGCAGACCGCACAGCGTGTTGTGGCAGACGCTCACGAGGTACTCGCCGGTGGGCGAACGTTTGTACATCGTGTAGAAGGTCGCCACCGCAGCAACCTGCACGTGGGTGAGGCGGAGCACTTCGGCGCAGAAGGCCACGCCGTCGGGCGTTACGTAGCCCTGCTCGGACTGGACGAGGTGCAGCATCGGCAGCAGGGCCGACCGGGACTGGCCTTCGGGATAACGCGCGATGATGTCCTGCGCCGCCGCGCGCACCTCAGGCCCGAACACGCCAGGATCGCCCGGCCGCTCGATGGTGAGCAGGGCCGTACGGGGGTTGGGTGCCATCGCGCTCATCGATCCGCACCCCCCATCGTGGACGACCATCGCCCAGGGCCACGCAGCCGCAGCCGCCGGAGCGACGCCCGGCTCAATCGGGTCGACCAAGGCGATCCGGGCCTTGAACGGTGCAACCTGCCAGTTGTTGGGTGGCCACTCATCGGTCACACCCGCCCATCACCGGGTCGATCGACGCCACCGAGGCGATGACATCCGCGACCATCCCGCCCTCGGCGAGCACCCTGGTGGCCTGGAGGTTAATGAACGAGGGCTCACGGAAGTGCACGCGGTAGGGCCGGGTGCCGCCATCGCTCACTACATGGGCGCCCAGCTCCCCGCGCGGGGACTCCACCGCCTGGTAGACCTGGCCGGCGGGCACCCGGAAGCCTTCGGTGACCAGCTTGAAGTGATGGATCAGCGCCTCCATCGACGTGTTCATGATCTTGGCGACGTGCTCTGGCGAGTTGCCCAGGCCGTCCGGTCCCAGCGACAGCTTGGCCGGCCAGGCGATCTTGGGATCGTCCACGACGACCGGCCCAGGCTCGAGGCGGTCCAGGACCTGCTCGACGATGCGCACCGACTCGTGCATCTCGGCCACCCGGACGACGAAGCGGGACCAGCAGTCGCCGCGGTCGTCGGTCGGCACATCGAACTCGAACTCGTCGTAGCCCATGTACGGGTCGGTCTTCCGCAGGTCCCACGGCAGACCGGCGGCCCGCATGATCGGTCCGGTGATGCCGAGGGCGACGCAGCCCTCGACGCCGATCCACCCGACGTCCTTGAGCCGGTTGACCCAGATCGGTTGGCCACGGAGCAGACGCTCGACACCGTCGAGCTCCTCCCTCATCAGCACGATCCACTCGCGCACCCGCTCGACGCCGTTGTCCGGGAGGTCCTGGGCGATGCCCCCGGGCCGGATGTACGCGTGGTTCATGCGCAGCCCGGTGATGAGCTCGAAGATGTCCAGGCACTTCTCGCGGGCGCGGAACCCGTTGGTCATGGCCGTGAGCGCGCCGAGCTCCAAGCCGCCGGTCGCCAGCCACACCCAGTGCGAGGCGAGTCGGTTGATCTCCATCATCATGATGCGGATCAGCCGGGCCCGCTCCGGGACCTCGATACCGAGGAGGCGCTCGACCCCCAGCGAGAAGGCGGTCTCGTTGAAAAACGGGCTGAGGTAGTCGGCACGGGTCAGGAACGTGACCGCCTGCGTCCAGGTGCGGAACTCGGTGTTCTTCTCGATGCCGGTGTGCAGGTACCCGACCACGACGCGCGCGTCGGTGACGGTTTCCCCCTCGAGCTCCAGGACGAGCCGGAGCACCCCGTGTGTGGACGGGTGCTGTGGGCCCATGTTGAGCACGAGCCGTTCCTCGGTGATCGGATCGCCGCCGCCGAAGACGGCGTCCCAGTCGCCGCCGGTGACGGTGTAGACCCGGCCCTCGGTCGTCTCGCGCGAGGGCGAGTACTCCGGGCCACCGGTGGGCTGGTCCCCGGCCATTACTTGTAGGCCCTTCGCTCGTCGGGGGGAGGGATCATGGCGCCCTTGTACTCGACGGGAATGCCGCCGAGCGGATAGTCCTTGCGCTGCGGGTAGCCGTCCCAGTCGTCGGGCATGAGGATCCGGGTGAGCGCCGGGTGCCCGTCGAAGACCACCCCGAACATGTCGTAGGTCTCGCGCTCCTGCCAATCCGCGGTCGGGTAGAGCGCGGTCACGGACGGCACGTGCGGGTCCTCGACAGTCACCGCGACCTCGAGGCGCAGCCGCCGCCGGAACGTCATCGAGCGCAGGTCGTAGACGACGTGTAACCGCTCCGCGGTCCCGATGTAGTCCACGCCGGAGAGGTTCGCGCAGAGCTCGAAGCGCAGCCGCGCGTCGTCGCGAAGCACAGTGGCGAGCCCGATCAGGTGCTCGCGGGCCACGTACAGCGTGAGTTCGCCGCGGTCGACCACCGTCTTGCGGACCGCGGCACCGAAATCGGCGTAGGCGGCCTGGAGCGTGTCGACCAGCTCGTCGAAGTAGCCGCCGTAAGGCCGTTCGGCCTGGGGCGGCACGTATGGCTCACGGACCAGCCCGCCGAAGCCGCTGGTGTCGCCGGCGTCCGAGACACCGAACATGCCTTCCTGCCGGGTTCCGAACGCACCGAGCTCGGTCTCGGAACCGGCGTGGACGATCTCGCCGGCGGACGCCTCGCCGCTAGTCGACGCGTCTGTGCGCCCGCTGAGCTCCGACGGCCCGCTCACGGTGTCACCTCCCGCCTCGCCCACGCGCTCGGCGCACCTCCGGCCATCACTTGCCGAACTTCACACTCGACGGGACCAGCTCGACCTTCTGGTCGGCCAGCTTGGCCGCCCGGCGCGGGCCGAGCGGCTCGTTCATGATCTTGTGGTGCAGCTTGAGGATGGCGTCGATGAGCATCTCCGGACGCGGCGGACAGCCGGGCAGGTACATATCGACAGGGACGACGTGATCGACGCCCTGCACGATCGCGTAGTTGTTGAACATGCCACCGGAGCTGGCGCAGACGCCCATGGCCAGCACCCATTTCGGGTCGGCCATCTGGTCGTAGATCTGCCGAAGGACGGGCGCCATCTTCTGGCTCACCCGGCCGGCGACGATCATCAGATCCGACTGCCGCGGCGACGGACGGAACACCTCCATACCGAAGCGGGCCGCGTCGAAACGCGGCGCGCCGAAGGCCATCATCTCGATGGCGCAGCACGCCAGGCCGAAGGTGGCCGGCCACAGGGAGGACTTGCGGGTCCAGTTGACCAACTTCTCCACGCTGGCCAGCAGCACGCCGTCAGGAAGCTTCTCCTCTAGTCCCATGTCGGTTCATCCTCCCTCCATCCGATAGTGCCTGCGCCGCTCCGCCCATACATGTGACTAATCCCAGTTGAGACCTCCCCGGCGCCAGACATAGGCGTAGGCGACAAAGACGGTGGCCACGAAGAGGACGACCTCGACCAGGCCGAACAGCTGCAGCGACTTGCTGGCGACCGCGTAGGGGTAGATGAAGATCGTCTCGATGTCGAAGACGATGAAGAGCATCGCCGTCAGGAAGTACTTGATCGGGAAACGTTGCGGCCCCATCGGCTGCGGAGTGGGTTCGATGCCGCACTCGTAATAGTCGAGTTTGGCGCGGTTGTAGCGGCGCGGCCCGGTGATCGTGGCGATGATGACGCTGAAGATCGAGAAGCCGAACGCCAGCGCGAACAGAAGCACAATCGGTAGGTAGGGCTTCAGCATCGCGCCGCTCCTTTCGCACCACGACGGACAGCTGCCTATGTGCGGCGAGCCGCGCCCACCGCCATGGTTGGCAGGCTATCCGTCGCGTCCGCAGCGACTGCGGTCAGGGTTCCCTACCCGTTCGCACTTCCGCCGGGTGCTGAGCGTCAACGCACCGCCGGGGTGATCCGGGTCAGCGCCGCGATAACGCGATCGCTGACATCACCGTCGCGCGGGTCGTACAGATTGGCCAGCAGCTTGAGCACGAAACGCATGAGCGCCGGATGCGGCAGCCCGTGCCGGGTGCAGAGCCTCATGACGGCGGGGTTGCCGATGAGCTTCACGAAAAGCCCGCCGAGCCGGTAGTAGGAGCCCCATTCGGCGGCCATGGCCCGCGGGTAGCCGGCCAGGGCGCGCTCCCGGCTGGGTCCTTCGGGACGGGCCAGCGCCTGGATCACGGCCTCGGCAGCGAGCTTGCCCGACTCCATGGCATACGGGATGCCCTCGCCGTTGAACGGGTTCACCGAGCCGCCGACATCACCGACCAGGACGATTCCCGGCCGGTAGTGCGGCGTGCGGTTGAAGCCCATCGGCAAACCGGCGCCGCGGATCGGTCCGACGGCGTTCTCCTCACGCAGCCCCCACTCCGGCGGCGTGGTGTCCAGCCATTTGGTGAGCAGCGCCCGGTAGTCGGTCTTCTGGTAGCCCGCCGAGGAGTTGAGGACGCCGAGACCGGCGTTCGCCGTGCCGTCGCCCATGCCAAAGATCCAGCCGTACCCCGGCAGGAGCTTGGCGTCGTCCGCGCCGGGAGGTCCGTCCCACAGCTCCAGCCAGCTCTCGAGGTAATCGTCGTCAGTTCGCGGGCTCTCGTAGTAGCGGCGGACGGCGACGCCCATCGGGCGCTGCTCGTTGCGCTGAATGCCGAGGGCCAGCGCCATGCGCCCGGACACTCCGTCGCAGGACACGACGACGGCTGCCCGGTAGGTGACCGGCTGCTTGTCCGGACCGGTCACCGCCTCTACGCCGACCACACGGCCGCCGGCGTCCTGCACCGGCGCGCGGACCGAGGTCTGCTCCCGCAGTCGG
>DATAEG010000142.1:0-2250 GCA_036258135.1 Jatrophihabitantaceae bacterium
CGCGACGTGGAGTTCGCAGTCCAGTTGCTCCAGCTCGTGCACGGGCGAAGCGACCTATCGCTGCGGTCTGGTGCCACGCTCACGGCGTTGGCCCAGCTGACCACCGGCGGTTACGTCGGCCGCGAGGACGGCGCTGTACTCGATGAGGCATACCGGTTCTTGCGTACGCTCGAGCACCGCATCCAGCTCGAGCGGCTCCGCCGGACCCACGTCGTGCCGCAATCCGACGACCAGCTGCGCCGGCTGGGTCGCTCGCTCGGCCTGCGCGAACCCGTCCGCGAGCTGCTCGAGACCTGGCGGCGACACGCCCGGGAGGTCCGTCGCCTGCACGAAAAGCTGTTCTATCGCCCGCTGCTGACCGCGGTGGCGCGGCTGCCCGGCGACGAGGCCAGGCTCACACCCGATGCGGCCCGGCAACGATTGGAGGCGCTCGGATACGCCGACCCGGCCGGTGCGCTGCGCCACATCGAGGCTCTCACCAGCGGGGTCAGCCGCCGCGCGGCCATCCAGCGGACGTTGCTGCCGGTCATGCTGGGCTGGTTTGCCGATGCACCGGAGCCGGATGCCGGGCTGGCCGGTTTCCGCCGGGTCAGCGACGCACTCGGAGAGACCCCGTGGTACCTGCGGCTGCTGCGCGATGAGGGCGCTGCGGCGGAGCGGATGGCCAAGGTGCTCGCCTCGAGCCGGTTTGCGACCGAGCTCCTGGTGAGAGCACCAGACGCCGTCACCATGTTCGGCGACGATGCGGAGCTGGTGCCGCGGAGCCGTGAGCCGCTCGAGGCCGAGGTGCTCGCGGGTGTCGGCAGGCACGACGACCCAGTGGCTGCCGCCGAGGCGGTCAGGGCCATGCGCCGTCGCGAGTTGGTGCGCGTGGCGACGGCCGATCTCGTCGGCCTGCTGCCTACCGAGCGGGTGGGGGAGGCCTTGACCGCCGTCGCGGAAGCAACTCTCGCCGGGGCGCTGGAGGCGGCGGTGCGCGCCATCGAGGCAGAGCGTCGTGGACCGTTGGTGACCCGCGTTGCCGTCATCGGGATGGGCCGCCTCGGCGGCCACGAGATGGGATACGCGTCCGACGCGGACGTGCTGTTCGTGCACGAGCCACTCGACGGGGCCGACGACCAGGACGCAACGGCGGATGCCCTGGCCATCGCCAACGAGATGCGCCGGCTAATGGCACTGCCGTCGCCCGAGCCGGCGCTGCCCCTCGACGCAGACCTGCGGCCGGAAGGCCGGCAAGGACCGCTGGTGCGCACCATTGCCGCCTACGCCTCTCATTACGAACGTCGGAGTGAGGTATGGGAACGGCAGGCGCTGCTCCGGGCCGCGCCGTTGGCGGGTCCGCCTGCGCTCCTCGAGCGGTTCTTCGAGGTGGTCGACCCGATCCGCTGGCCGGCCGACGAGCTGACTGACGCGCAGGTGCGTGAGGTGCGGCGGATCAAGGCCCGGGTCGAGTCCGAGCGGCTGCCGCGCGGGGCCGACCCGTCCACTCATCTCAAGCTCGGCCCGGGTGGACTGGCCGATGTCGAGTGGACCGTTCAGCTCCTGCAGTTGATGCACGCCGCCACGATCGAAGGTCTGCGAACCACTCGGACTCCGGACGCGCTGGAGGCTGCTGCCGGCGCGGGATTGATTCCGGCACGTGACCGGTCCGTGCTGCTGGCAGCCTGGCGGATGGCGACGTCGATTCGCAATGCCGTTGTGCTGGTCACCGGTCGACCATCGGACGCCTTGCCGCGTGACGCGCGCACCTTGGCTGCCGTCTCCCGCGTTCTCGGGTACCGCCCGGGGGAGGTCGCCGCGTTCGTCGAGGAGTACCGGCGGGTCGCCCGGCACTCGCGGGCCGTTGTCGAGCGCGTTTTCTACGGAGACGGCTGACCGGCCGGTGTGTCAATCAACTCGCGCAGCCAGCCCGGCACGGCCTCCCGATACTCCCCACGATCGGCCGGCGGCACCGCGCTCAGCGCTCGCTCCCATGACAGCGCCCGGTTGATGGGGGCCAGGGCGACCGCGTGGGCGGCCAGCTCCACGAGCTCGGGCCGGGCGTATGTGCCGGTCCATGGCTCGAGGTACGCATCGCGGAGCCGTTGCAGGACCGGTGCGTCCGAGGACACGCCGTACCTCGCACCGAGTGCCGACATCGTCACCAGCAGCGAGGCGAACGGATGGGTCAGACTGGCGTCTCCCCAGTCGAACACGGCGTACCTGCCGTCCTGGACGAAGACGTTGCCGTCGTGCAGGTCGCTATGGTCA
>DATAEG010000143.1:0-12778 GCA_036258135.1 Jatrophihabitantaceae bacterium
GCGTGCCGAGTTGATCGACGCCGCCCGTCCGGCACGGCACGCGATCAGGGATGGATGGTCGGTTGACGAGACGTATGTCAAGGTCGCCGGTCGCTGGACCTATCTGTACCGGGCGATCGATCAGCACGGTCAAGTCATCGAGGCCTGGTATCCGAACGCCGCCATGCCCGTGCTGCTCGGACATTCGCCATCCGCGCGCTGAGCTGCGGCCCGTCGCCGGTCGACGTCACCACCGATCAGGCGCCGGTCTACCCGCGCGTGATCGACGAACTCGTCCCAGCCGCGCGGCATATCCTCGAGCGGTAGGCGAACAACCATGTGGAAGCGTCCTCGGCGCGGGAATCCTCAGTTGTGGCTGAAGTCTCCTCGGTGGCCTGCTCGGGTTCCTGGTTGGTCATCGTGTCAGCCTAGGGCCAATGCGTGGCCGTAATCTCGGAGCGGGATCGTAGCCTCGGGTCCGAGAGATGACGCATCGAGCAAGTCGATGCACGCGTCGTCTGGTAGCCGTCGCGCATCCGCTTGACGTAGTCGCGCACGACCAACTCAGCGGGGCCAGGCTGGTTCGCGACGCGAGTTGATGACCAGGTTTTGCACGAAGACGTCGGGCGGCGTGGTGATCATGAACTCGATCGCGGATGCGACGGTGTCGGGATCCATCATCACTTCGTCATCGAGGTGCCATTGATCCATCATCGGCGTGTTCATCGCGCTGGGCATGAGGCCGTGGATACGCACGGGCCAACGGTTCTCGTGCGCCTCACGTTGCAGCACGCGGGTCAGCATTTCCAGCGCCGCCTTGGACGAGTTATATGCGGCCGCATCCACGCCGACGGTGATGGCGGATATGGAGATCACGTTGACCACGTCGGCGGGTGGCAAGTCGAACGACCGACCGCGCGATGCCCGCACGAACTCGCGGGTCGTGTACATCGGGCCGGACTGGTTGACCGCGATCACCGCCGACCAGTGGTCGTCGGTGAGGTCCAGCAGGCCCGCACCGCGATCGGTGCCGGCGTTGTTGATCAGGCAGTCGAACCGGTCGCCGAATTCAGCGGCTGCCTTACCGATGACCTCGGTCACCTGTGCGGAGTCGGTGACGTCGCAGAAGACGGCAGTGGCCAGTCCGCCGGCTCCCGTGATCCGCTCGACGGTCGCCTTGGCGGCCACCGCGTCGACGTCAGCTACGAGGACGTGCTTGCCCCGGCGGGCGAGCCGGAGCGCGGTGGCTCGGCCCAAGCCACTGCCGGCACCGGTGATGAGGGCGACACCATCGGACAGGGTGTTCATGCGACCGCCTCCGCTTTGTTACTTCTCTCCGCCACGAGAACGGTGGATCTGTCGAGCAGCCCGGTGACGGCGTCCCACACCTCGGGGACCCCGATGGTCAGCAGTCCGCTGTGGGGTCGATCTGCATGCGGGTCGCCCTCGGCGCCGTGCCACAACGCGACGTGCCGCGGATCCTCCGGCGGCCCCCACTGCGTCGGTGACACCGGGCCCATGAGCACGACCGACGGGGTCCGGTAGGCGGCGGCGAGGTGCGCAATCCCGGTATCCCCCGAGAGGATCAGAGGCGCCGAGGCCACTAACCCGCATAACTCGACGAGGCTCGGTCCTGTGACGGGGCGAGCGCCAGTTCTGGCCAACTCGGCTACCAGCGCGGTCTCGTCGGATGTGCCGGTGACCGTAACATCGTGGCCAGCGTCGAGCAGTCGACGCGCGATGGTCGCGAACCGATCTACCGGCCACCGGCGGGCTGGTGCGGCCGCGCCGGGGTGAATGATCACCGCGTCGCTCGGCGTCGACACCAGTGGGTGTCTCAATGCGCCGGCTACCGACGGATCGACCGGCATCGGCACACGGAAGGTTTCGCTGATCAGCCGACACCAGCGGGCGACTTCGTGCTCGTCGGCGCGCCACGGCGGTCCGACCAGACTGCTGCGGCCACCGAAGCCCACCACGCGCCGGGGCCGCAGCTGCTCGATGAGGCGGCGGCTGGCCGGCCCGTTGCCGTGCAGGTCGACACCGACATCGACCGGTCCGTGTACCGGGATCGGCTCCAGCTCCCCCGTGGGCACGAGTTCGTCGACCGGGACGCCTAGCGGCAGGAGGGCGCCGAAGCGGGCCGGAGCGGCCAGCACAAGCCGATGCGCAGGTAGGGCCTGCCTCAGCATCGCCAGAGCGGGCAGGCCCGTCACAAAGTCGCCGAGGCCCAAGGCGCGGAGGACTACCGCCTTCGGCCGGCTCATCGGCCGCTTCCGGCCCTCGCGGCGTGCAGACGTCCCACGAGCGTAGTTGTGGACCGGCCGCGTAGGTAGGGAACGGTCACCGTGGTCGCGCCCCATTCGGCCAGCACACGGGCCTCGGGCAGGTCACCGGCGTGGTAGTCACCGCCCTTGACCCAGATGTGCGGCCGGAGCGCCTGGATCGCATCGACAGGTGTGTCCTCGTCGAAGACCAACACCGCGTCGACACTGTGCAGCGCGGACAACACGCGTACCCGATCTGCTTCTGGCTGCAACGGTCGTCCGGAGCCTTTGAGCCTCCGCACGGAAGCGTCGGAGTTCAAGCAGACGATCAAGCACTCGCCCAAGGCACGCGCTGCCTCCAACGTGCGGACGTGTCCGGCGTGCAAAAGATCGAAGCAGCCACCGGTGGCCACGACCGTGCCGCCATTGGCTCGGACCGTTTCCGCCAGGGCCTGCGGCGATGCGCCTGCCAGGTCCGAAAGATGAGTGCGGGCGCCGGCATGGTAGTGCTGCCACTGGCCGGCGCCACCGTCGCGGACGTACCGAGTGGCTTCGGCGACCGCCGCCACAATTGCGTCGCTCAGCACCTGGCCGGCAGCGACCTCGACGGCCAGGTTGGCAGCCAGGCAGTCGCCTGCACCGCACGTGTCCCGCCCCGGTTGGGCGGCCGCTGGCACAACCAGCGGCCCGGTTTCGGCGTCGACCAGGACCGCACCTTGCGCACCGCGGGTCACCGCCACCGCGGCGGTGCGCCACCGGTCGACAAGCCGACCCGCGGCTCGGGCGATCTCAGCGATGGAGGCGTCCGGCCGTGCTCCGACGCGCTGCCACAGCTCCGCCTCGTTGGGCGTGGCGACAAGGGCGTGTGGGACCGGGTCAGGTCCGCTCGGGTGCGGGTCCCACACCACGGGGCGGTGGCGCGCGGCGTCGGCCAAGTGCCGGCGCAGCCGGGGATCGGCTGCGGTTCCGCGGCCGTAGTCGGAGACCAGAATCGCGTCTGCCTGGGCGATGGCCCGCCCGACGGCCGGTGGCAGATCGGCGATCTCGCCCGGGCTCGCACCACTGTCGATCCGGGCGATGGCATGGTCGCCCGACCGGATGCGCGTCTTGACCGGCGTTGAGCCGCGGTAGTCAAGGGCGGCGACCTCGACCCGGCCCGCCAGCATGGTCCGAACGATCTCGGCTGCCGGATCGGCCGCGAAGGGAGCGACCAGAGTGACAGATCCGGCGCCGTCGCGGGCGGCGGCCAACATCGCGGCGAGTGCGGCACCGCCCGGCCGGTTCTGCGCCACCGCATCGCGAACGATCGGGACGGGTGCGTCCGGCGCCAGTCGCTCGCTGCGCCCGACCAGGTCCACGTCGAGGAGCACGTCGCCGATGACGACGATCCGTGGCCCGGTCACGATATAGCCGCCGACATCGACCGACGGTCTGCGATCGTCCCGAGCCTGGCGTCGAAGCCAGCACACACCAAATGGAGGGCGACCAGGTGCAACTCCTGGATGGCCGCGGTCGTGGAAGCGTCGACGGCCAGGGACCGCTCCGTCCTGCGCGAGAGCGGGTTGGGCGCTGGGCCGGTGAACGACCAGGTGTGGACACCGCAGTCGCGCGCCCGCGAGGCAGCGGCCAGGATGTTTGCGCTCCGGCCGGACGTCGACATAAGTACGCAGATGTCGCCCGCTCGGCCATGCGCCTCGACCTGACGGGCGAAGACTTCATCCGGGCCGTAGTCGTTGAGGATCGCGGTGAGAGCGGCCGGCTCGGTGTGGAGCGCGACTGCCGAGAACGGTGCGCGGTCGTCCCGGTAGCGGCCGACGATCTCCGCGGTCAGGTGTTGGGCCTGGGCGGCGCTGCCGCCATTGCCGACGGCGAGGAGACGGTGGCCGTTGACGAGAGCTGTGGCCAGGGCACTGCCCCATTCGTAGGCGACGGCTGCCTGTTCGGTGAACCTAGCCAAACCTTCGGCGTGTGCGGCCAGATGCCGGTCGACGGCTCCGGTCTGGCAACTCATGAGCTCACCTCGACGGTCGCGTTCGGCGCCACCCGAGAGGCGAGAACGGCGCGGTAGGTGCTCTCGGTCTGGGCAGCGACACTGGTCCAGCCGAATCGCTCGGTGACCCGTGATCGGGCCGCTCGTCCCATAGCACGGCACTTGTCGGGGTTGTCGAGCAGCGTGCGCAACGCTGCCGCCTGCTCCATTGGCGCACGTGGAGACACCAGCAGACCCGTCGTGCCATCCACCACGGTGTCGAGGTGGCCGCCCACAGCCGACGCGACGACTGGGACCCCGCTGGCCATCGCCTCGAGCGGGACGATGCCGAACGGCTCGTACCAGGGGACGGTCGCGACGACGTCCGCGGACCGCAACAAAGCGGGAACGTCCCGGCGCGCCACCCGGCCACCGATCACCACCCGATCCGCGACCCGGCAGGCCGAGGCCAGTGACCGTAGCCGCCGCACCTCAGCATCCGTATCCAGGTCGTGCGCCGCCGGACCTCCGGAAATGATCAGCTCCGCATCCGGGACGTACGGCAATGCGCGGATGATGTCATCGATGCCCTTGCGTGGTACCAGCCGGCTCAATGCGACGATTCGCCGGCGCGGACGATGAGGTCCAGTCGGCGTGAACATCGTCGGATCGACGCCGCACGGGACCACGTCGATCGTGGACTCGGTTGCACCCATGAGTTTCAGCTCGGCCACCTCGTCGGCGCAGGTGGCGATGACCTTGTTCACCGACAGGGCCAGTCGCCGTTCGGTGCCGATTCGTTCTGGTGGACTGGTGTCTGCCTTCGCTTGCCACCGTCGTTTGACGGAACCGAGCGCGTGGAAGGTCTGCACGACCGGTACGTCCAGCGGGACGGCGGCCCGCAATGCCGCCAGTCCGCTCATCCAGAAATGGGCGTGGGCCACGTCCGGTGGGTCCAGCCGCCACCGCCGGTAGAGCTGGACGGCGAAGGCGTCCATGTGGGGTAGCAAGGCGTCTTTGTTCACCGGCTCCGGCGGACCGGCGGCGATGTGCTCCACTTTGACACCGGGGCTACATGAGACGCGCCTCGGCAGGCGTTCGCTGTCGCGACGGGTGTACACCACCACGTGATGTCCTCGTTCGGCGAGCGCGGCGGCCAGGGCGGCGACGTGGACGTTCTGGCCGCCCGCGTCGACACCGCCCAGCGTGGCCAACGGGCTCGCGTGCTCGGAGACCATTGCTATCTTCACGGCACCTCCTGTCGTTTCTTCATACGTCCGCCACCTGCTCGAGCAGGTCGTTCCACTCGTCGAGGAACCGATCCAGTCCATAGCGGCTCACCGCTGCGGCTCGCGCGGTCTTGCCCGCCAGCCGCGCCAGTTCTGGCTCGTTAATGAGCTCCCGCACCCGGCCGCGGAGCTGGTCGACGTCGGTCGAGAGCGCGCCACAGGCAGCCGTCACGGCCTCCGTGGCGGCCGTCGTCGCCAAAACGACAACGGGCATCCCGAGGTGCATGGCTTCCAGCAGCGAGAGGCCGAGCGATGTCCACCGCGTGGTGTGCAAGTAGACGCGACGACGGGCCATCTCGCTGTGCAGCTGCGCCTGGACCAGGTCGTGCGGCTCGATAGCCGCGCTGCTGTGCTGCTTAGCGAATTCGGCCGAGCCCATGCCGAACAGGTCGACGGGTGCATCCTGCGCGAACACGGGAATCAGGTCGGCGCCGACGGTCCGCCCGCGCCGGCCGGCGTCGTTGACAACCACAGCCGTCCGGGCCAGCTCCCCGGTGTAGCGCTCGCCAGGGTCGACGATGCCGTGTTCGACGACCACCGACCTGGCCCGCCCGGAGTCCCAGCACAGCTGGTTGAAGGGGGTGACATGGACCAGCGGTATGTCGCTGCGGTCGCCGATCTCATGGCGCTGACCGACGCACTCTGGCGTGTTGTGCTCGACGTACACCGCCGGTACATCGCGGCCGACGCGCCGGCCCAGCCATCGTCCGGCCAGCTCGAGCTCGGCGGGACGTTGTAGTACGACGACGTCCACCTCGGCGCGGCGCAGCTCGGCCGGTGAAACCTCACGCACGGAAGCCGGCCACTGCCAGCTGCGGGCCCGGCCCAAACCGTAGGAACCGCGGTCGGCAAGGACGGGCACCAGGTATTCGTGGCCGCCCTGCACGAACGCGGTGGTCCAGCTGCCGTGCAGATGCCAGAGCAACACGTTCATCAGTGCGCTCCGGCCGTCAGGAGCGATTGCCCGCTGAGCGCCAAGACGGCATCCACCACGGTCATGGGATCGACGCCGTCCAAACACGGATGGCCCGGGATCGGGCACATGGTCGCGCGCGTCCCGGCACAGGCTGCGTTTTGATCACCGAGGACGACCACCGCCTCCCCGTACGGCGCCCAGCGGCGGGCCGGCACAACCGGCGAGAACAGCGACACGACAGGCGTACCGACCGCGGCGGCCAAGTGGGCCGGACCGGTGTTCCCGCTGACCACACACGCGGCCATCTGCATCACCGCGGCCAATTCGGCCAAGGTGAGGGCCCCGGTGAGGTTACGGACGCCGGTGTCCGCTATCCGCGCGTGCACTATCGCTTCAGCGGTGGCTCGCTCCCTGGCCGTTCCGGTGAGGGCTACGACCCGACCGGCCTGGCGCAGCGCGTCAAGGAACCCGGCCCACACGGCCGGCGAGCACGTTCGCGAAGATGCGGCCGCACCCGGATGGAGGACCACGTACTCGCACGGGAGATCCGCCGGCAGGGTCACGGCGGTGACAGTCACGGCCAGCCGACCGTCGTCGGAAGGCGGCCGCGGGAAACCGGCAGCCTCAGCTACCGCGAGCATCCGGACCGGCTCCGGAGCGTCGTCCGGCTCCGGCAACCGCAGGTCCAGAAGCGAACCGGGGTAGTCGACACTGATGGCGGCGATCCAGGTCATCCCGGCAAGGCGGAGCACCAGCGCCGTCGGTAGGGCGGACTGATGGAACGACGTCAGCACCAGCGCGTCCGTTGCTCCGGTGCCGCGGATCCCGTCGATGACTCGCTCGAGGTCGGCACTGTGCACCCGGGGGGCGTCGGCACTGATCCACGGGCAGTCCCACACGACGACGTGGTTGACACCGGGAAGCAACCGGGCTGCCTCCGCCCCGCGAGGGCCGACGAGCAGCGTGACTTCCGAAGCGCGCGCTGCCACCGCCCGCACCGCCGGGCCGCAGACCAGGACATCGCCCATGCTGTCCAGGCGGACGACGATCACATGCCGACTCATGGCCGTATCCGCTCGGGACCGCTGAGAATCAGGTCGACAGCCTGCCCGAGATCTCTGGCACGCCAACTCGCCGCCGCGACCTCCGTCGCCCGGGTGGCTGCCGTCGGCACGAGAACGGCACTCGCCCCCGCCGCAGCCGCCGCCTCTATGTCAGCGCCGATGTCGCCGACCACAACGCAGCGATCGACGGCCACACCTAGCTCGCGCGCGGCGGTCTGGACGAGACCCGGAGCAGGCTTGCGGCACGCGCAGTCGTCTGCCTCGGAATGCGGGCAGACGAACCAGCCGTCGAACGGGCCGATTAGCTCCTCGACCCGGCGATTCACAGCGTCGGCGTCGGCGGCTGTTATCAGTCCCCGCGCGACACCGGACTGGTTGCTTACCACTGCGATCGGGATGCCCGACGCACGCAGCCGCTCGACCGCGGCGCTCGCTCCGGGCATGATCCGCACCCGGTCGGGATCGCCGTTGTACGGGACGTCCTCGATCAAGGTGCCGTCCCGGTCGAAGAGCACCGCCGCGGGCAACCCGCCGGGCCACGGCCCGGGCGCGCGACGGACCAACGCCCGCGCCCAGTGCCACGTCGCGGCCGGCGGAATCAGCACGCTGGTGATTAACATACGGGCGACTTCCGCCGGATCCTTGGGTCCGGGTGCGATCCGGCGCCAGCTGAACTCGACGAAACAGGCGGTCCAGAGCGACGCGGCCATCAGCGCGGCCCGTCGGCGCTGCGCCACGGCCGCGGCCAAAGCGGTCACGCCGGCGGCCGTGGCCAGTAGATGCTGCGGCCGCCGGCCCATTGGTGCCGAGCAGCGCCGCCGCCAGCCTCGGCCGTGCAGCTGACGCATCAGCACGTCGGCGCCGTTGCCTCGTTGCTGGCGCACGCTCTGCGCCCATCCGCCTCGCCGAGCAGGATGGACCGCGCGGCGGACGCCGCGACGCAACCGCCAGCCGCGGTCCTGTAGGCGCAGCGCGAGATCGGAATCCTCCCGAAAGGCGAGCGGGAAGCGCTCGTCGAAACCACCGACCTGGTGCATCGCCTGACGCCGCACAGCCATGTCCGCCGTGATCCATTTCGCGGTAGCCAGTCGGCCGGTGTTGCGTTCGGCATCGTTGGGGCGCCGGTGGGTTGGCAGCGGAACCTCGATGCGCGCTTGCACGGCGGCCGTGCGGGGTCCGGCGCTAGCCAGGTCGATGCCGAGATCAGTCCACCAGGACGGCGTAACGACGACGTCATCGTCGAGGAACACCACCCACTCCGCCTGTCCGGCATGCCAGCCGATGTTGCGCGCCGTCGCCGGCCCCCGCCCGGATGCTCGGATGAGGCGGACCGGCAGCTGACCGTTCAGGTTGATCAGGAGCGGTTGGGGCGCGGCCCGCCGGTCGTCCACCACGTAGCAACCGACAAGAGCCGGCGCCTGCGCGGCGGTGGCTTCCGCGAGGGCTACAGCCAGGCTGTCGAGAAGCTCTTGGAGCGAGGGGCGGCCGATCGTCGGAATGACGATGTCGACCCGCGGCGCACCGGTCATCGCTGCCGTCCGAAGTCGGCGCGATGCACAGCGAACGGACCGAGGGCGAGCAGGTCGACTGGGGTCGAGCCGAAGCACTCCAGCGCGTCGCGCGGCGAGTCGACCATCGGCCTTCCTGCGGTGTTGAGGCTGGTGTTGACGACGACGGGCAGCCCAGTGCATCGCTCGAAGTGCTGCAGCATCCGCGCCGTGCGCGGGTCGGTCTGCTCGTCGACCGTCTGGATCCGCGCGGTTCCGTCCACGTGCACGACGGCGGGTATGCGCTCGCGCCAGACCGGATCGACGTCGTGGACGAAGAGCATGTATGGGGAGGGAACCGGCCCGCGTCGGAAGAGTTCCGCCGCGCGGTCGGCGGCGACCATCGGCGCCACCGGGCGGAACTGTTCGCGGCCCTTGACGTCGTTAAGCCGAGTGAGGTTGTCGGCGTGGCCGGGGTGTGCTAACAGCGACCGGTGGCCCAGGGCGCGTGGGCCGAACTCGCTGCGGCCCTGGAACCAGGCAACGATCGCGTTGTCGGCCAGTGCCTCGGCCACCTCGGCAGCGATGTCGTCCGGTTCGGAGTACGGCACCCGAGCCGCGTCGAGGACGGCGCGTAGTTCGTCATCCGCCCAGCCCCGGCCGAGATCGGCACCAGGAAACGGCGCTACCAGCCCGTCGGCCTCTGCCGCCACGTATAGCGCCGCCCCGAGGGCCGTACCCGCGTCGCCCGCGGCCGGCTGGACCCACACCTGCTCGAACGGCGTCTCTGAGAACAGCCGGGTGTTGGCCACGCAGTTGAGCGCCACGCCGCCGGCCAGCGCCAGGTTTCGGGCTCCGGTGGCCTCGTGCAGCCACCGAGCCAGTTCCAGCAGAACGTCCTCCACCTGACGCTGCACGCTGGCGGCGAGATCGGCGTGCTCGGACGTCCACGGCTCCTCGGGTCGGCGTTGTTTGGCGAGCACGCTCCAGTCGACCCCGGCCGTGGTGAACCCGCCGTCGCCGGTCGCGGAGACGAACTCGCGCAGGTAGTCAAGGTGACGCGGCGCGCCGTAGGAGGCCAGCGCCATCACCTTGTACTCATCGGAGCTGCGCAGGAACCCGAGATGCTCGGTGGCCTCCTCGTACAGCAGTCCGAGCGAGTGCGGCAACTGCTGGCTGTACAGCGGACGAAGTTCGCCGTTCACGCACTGCGCTGCCAGGTGGCTGTGCCGCTCACCGCGGCCGTCGAGCACGAGCACGGCGCAGTCGCCGAACGGAGCGGCCAGCGCTGCCGAGGCGGCGTGGCTGACGTGGTGAGCCACGAAACGGACCCGATCCTGGTCCAGCCCGGGAAGCGCGGCCGACAGGAACCCCGGCGCGGTCTCGGCGTAGCGCTGCCGCAGGCCATCCCAGGGATCGAAGAGGCCCAGCTGCTCGGCGGGCAGGTGCAGTGCTGGGTCGAACGAGTACGCCACGGCGTCGAGATCGCCGGCCGACACACCGGCGAAGTCCAGCGCCCACCGAGCAGCCTGCTCGGGCAGCTCCCAGGCGGCGAACGGCACCGGCCGCTTGCCGTGTTTCCGCCGGCTAAACCGTTCCTCTTCGGCCGCGGCGACCGTGTGGCCGTCAACGACGAGCGCCACCGACGGGTCGTGGTACAGCGCATTGACACCTAGTACGCGCACGGATGACCTCCGGCACGCCAGCGCGCGCGGCAGCGCAGAATTGCTTCGCGCTCATAAATGCGCTGGTTGCACGGGGTGAGCGCCGCGACCGGGACTTGCGTGCCTGGTAAAGCCGCGACTCTTTTGCGGCTGATCAGCGCCGGGCGAAGGACCGCTCCACGCGCTGATCGACGTAGAAGCTGTTCAATTCAGCTGGCAGCGACTCTAAGCCCGTGAACCGGTTCTCGCCAGTGCCAGTCGAAGTCAGGCGACCCGGCTCTCGCGGAAGGCGGCGATGGTCCTGGCGATGCCCTCATCCCAGCCGACCCGCGGACGCCACCCCAGCTCCCGTTCGATGAGCGTGGTGTCCGGTCGCCGCACGCCCGGGTCATCGACGGGACGTTCGACGAACTCGATCGATGCCGTCGAGCCACACGCCCGCCGGATCCGCCGGGCCAGCTCGAGCACCGACATCTCATCCGGAGCACCGACGTTTACCGGCCCGCACAGCGCCGACTCCGCAACCGCAAGCACGCCGCGCACCGTGTCATCGACGTAGCACACCGACCGAGTCTGCCGACCGTCACCGGCCACCGTCAGCCGCTGGCCGCCGAGCGCCTGCCGAATGAACGTCGGGATCGCCCGGCCGTCCTCGCCACGCATCCTCGGCCCGTAGGTATTGAAAATGCGCACGATGGCCGTATCCATATGATGGGTCGACCGGTACGCCATGGTCAGCGCCTCAGCGAACCGCTTCGCCTCGTCGTACACACCGCGCGGCCCCACCGGATTGACGTGACCCCAATACGTCTCCGGCTGCGGATGCACCTGCGGATCGCCGTACGCCTCCGACGTAGACGCCAAGACGAAGCGGGCCGCCTTGTCCTTGGCCAATCCGAGCGCGTGCAGAGTGCCGATGCTGCCCACCTTCATCGTGTGGATCGGCAGGCGCAGGTAGTCCACCGGCGACGCCGGCGACGCGAAGTGGAACACGGCGTCGACCGGGCCAGGGACATGGATGAACTCCGACACGTCGCAGCGCACCAGCCGGAAGCCGGCACGGGACATCAAATGAGACACGTTGGCGGGCGTGCCCGTCAGGAAGTTGTCCAGGCACTCGACCTGGGTGCCCTGGGCCAGCAACTGCTCACACAGGTGCGAGCCGAGGAATCCGGCGCCGCCCGTGACGACCGCCCGTCCGAATCGAGGCATCTTTGCCGCCCGATCAGGCCGACGCGGGATGGAGCAACACCTTGCGGTAGCTGCTGACCCGGACGCGCCGGATGTAGATACGAACGATGGCGTACGACGGCCCCTCGATGTTGGGATCGTCGACCGTCCCGACCTCGGTCTGCGCTTTACAGACAACTGCTTTCACTGTGCACCCCAGCCTCCCGGCCTTGCGCCGGGACCAACTGCCGCTGGGATTGAGCGACAGGACGAGCTGTCGAAGTCGCGCTCTGAGCCTGGTTACTCCACCGACCATAGACGTCGGCCTCGGCCCTTGCCACCGAGCACGAACAGGCCCCCCGCTGATGTCGAAACCCCGCTATGAGTTGTCGACGATAGCCACGCGGGAAGATGTGATCTTGTCGAGGTCGGACTTCAGGTCCTTCAACGTCACACGGTGTCGCTTGGCCCTCTTCTTCAATTTCTTGAAATCCTTCTTGTCGGCGCGCAGAGCCGCCCGAACGTTTACTTCGCGGCGTTCCACACTGTCCAGCACTGCCTGGGCGGCGGCCACGCTCGCCGCCGGAGGCGTTGCCGTTGCAGGCTTCTGGGCGCCACTGCGGTTGGTGGTCGGCGACGATTTCGCCGCTGACGTTGACATGCCGGCCGCCTTGGGTGCGGTCGGACGTGATGCGGCACGGGATGTGGTCTTGGCGGCGCGACTGCCGCGTGTTCCCGTGGCCGGACTGCGAGTGGCGGTCGTCTTCTTCCTCTGTGGACTGCTGCCGGTGGCCATAGTGACCCTCTCCGCCCGAACGTCGGCGAGACCAAACAGGATCCGGAGAATCCCCGCACCTCGGACGACGGCGAGCACCGATGTGATCCGCTGCGGTTCAACGATGGCCCACGCTATCGCGTCCAACTGAACCCGCGGAGCGACCTTGACCACCGGGCGACATGGCCTACGGTCGGA
>DATAEG010000144.1:0-16968 GCA_036258135.1 Jatrophihabitantaceae bacterium
CGGAGCCGCATCGACGCGATGACCCGCGCCTGGCGTGGCGCGGCGCCGCCCATTGCCGCGTCCAGCGCCACCGTGATCCTCGGGCTGCTCTGCCTGGTCGTCAGCGAACTGAACTCCAACCGCGGCCTGGGACCGGTGTGCGCCATCGCCATCATCTGCACGGTGGCGGTTATGTTGACGTTCCTGCCGGTGGCCCTGGTACTGGCCGGACGCTGGATCTTCTGGCCGCGCATGCCGCGCGTGGACCATCAGGTGGATATCGCCACGCACGGCTTCTGGGGCCAGGCCTCGCAGTGGGTCGTCGGGCACGCCCGGCGCAACTGGATCATCGCCACCGTCGCGTTGCTGGTCATGGTCGGCTTCATCGGCACATTGAAGGCCACCGGCCTAACCACGCTCGACAGCTTCACCACGACGCCGGATGCCGTGGTCGGGCAGAAGATCTTCAACGAGAAGTTCAACCAGGGCACCGGCACACCCGCGGTCATCATCGTTAACGAGGCCAAGGCCAACCAGGTGATCGCCGCCGCCCAGAACGTCCAGGGCGTAGCCTCCGGCGACGGGGCGGTGTGCCAGCAGCCGGACTACGCGAAGCTGGCGCAGCTGGCCGAGCAAGACCCGGAACGGTTGTCCCAGCTTGGTTCGGGCTGTCTGCCCAACGACCTCACCGTGCAGCCACGCAACGGCCGCACCGTCATCAACGCCCAATTGGTGGACAGCTACGACACGCCGCAGGCGGGCCAGACCGTGCTGCGCCTGCGCGACGCTCTGCACCCGATCCCAGGTGCCGAGGCGCACGTGGGCGGTCAGGCGGCCATCAACAAAGACACGCTCCTCGCGTCGGCCCGGGACCGGAACGTGATCATCCCGCTGGTGCTGCTGGTCATCATGATGGTGCTCGGGGTGGTGCTGCGCGCGTTAGTGGCACCGGTGCTGCTGGTCGCCTCCGTGGTGCTATCGTTCGCGGCCACCATCGGAGCCTGCGCGGTGGTCTTCAACGACATCTTCAAGTTCGACAACTCCGACCCGTCGTTCCCGCTGTACGCATTCATCTTCTTGGTGGCGCTCGGCATCGACTACAACATCTTCCTTATGACGCGGGTGCGTGAGGAGACCCTCGAGTTCGGCACCCGGGACGGGGTGCGGCGCGGCCTGGCCGTCACCGGCGGCGTAATCACCTCCGCCGGTTGCGTCCTGGCCGCCACGTTCGCGGTGCTCGGCGTGCTGCCGCTGACGTTCCTGGCGGAGTTGGGCTTCGCGGTCGCCTTCGGCGTGCTGCTGGACACCATCGTGGTGCGTTCGATCCTGGTGCCGGCGCTCAGTTACGACATCGGCAAGCCGATCTGGTGGCCGTCGCGGCTGGCCGGTGCCAAGGACTGACGCCGGTCGGGTTCAGCTGACGGTGCGCGTCTCGAGCATCGTCTCGACCGCCTTGCCGTCGCCGCTTCGCTCGACCCAATAGACGCTCTTGTCGGGCGTCTCGCGCACCGCTTCGGCGAACTCGGTGCCGCGGTAGACCACGCCGGTTCCGTCGTCAGTGGCGTATCCGGCGGGCAAGGTGCCGTCGGCGATGAGCGACTGAAAGAGCGGCCGGCGTTCGGGCTCGGAGTCGTAGTGCACGCCGTTGGAGAACGGGACGAAGCCGAGCCCGTTGGTCACCGGGCGCAGTCGGGGGCCGAACGAGTCGGTCGTGCCCCCGAGATGCCAGCAGATCGAACCCGCGGACACCCCGGTGAGGACGACGCCCGTCTGCCAGGCCTCGCGCATGATCTCGTCGACGCCGTGCAGCCGCCACATGGCCAGCAGCCCGGCCACGCTCCCGCCAAAGACCCAGATGACGTCCTGGCCGAGGAGCAGCTCACGCATGTCGTCAACGTTGGGCATCAGGAACAGCTGCAAATGCGATGGCGTCAGCCCGCGCTGAAGGGCGGCGGAATAGAACTCGGCGATGCCGTCTGGCCGGTCACCGCTGGCGGTGCCGACATAGCAGACCCGCGGGGCCCGACTGCTGACACCGGCCAGTTCGATCGCGTAGTCGGTGAGCGGGCCGACGACCCAGCGGCTGCGTCGGCCGGGCAGGATTCCTCCCGATGTGGCCAGGATTGTGGGGACTTCAGCGGGCATCTGCCCACCGTATCGCCACTGTCACGAGGTCAGGGCCCAGCGCAGCGCGGCCGATAGCGTCGGGTAGCTGAACTGAAAGCCAGCGGTCTCGAGCACGGCAGGAACGGCCCGCTGGCCCACTAGGACGCCTTCCACGGCGAACTCGCCGAGCGCCAGCCGCAGCGCGAATCCGGGCGCCGGCAGCACGGTGGGGCGGTGCAGGATGCGGCCCATCTCGGCCACGAACTCCGCTTGGCGCACCGGTGTCGGTGCGGTGAGATTGACCGCGCCGCGAACATTCGCGGTGAGCAGGAAGCGGGTCGCGTCAACATGATCAGGCAGAGCAATCCACGGCTGGAACTGCCGCCCGGACCCGAACTTGCCGCCCAGACCCGCCTTGACGAACGGGCGCAACGGTCCGAGCAGGCCACCCCGGCGGGACAGGACGAGGCCACTGCGCACCACCAGCACGCGGGTACGGCCGTCGGCGCGCGCCGCCGCGGCCTCCCACTTCCGGCACACGTCGGCCAGGAAGCCGGTCCCGGCCGGATGCGACTCGTCGACGATCTCGTCGCCCGTGTCGCCGTAGTAGCCGACCGCTGAGGCGGAGAGCAGCGTGGCGGGCGCCTCGTCGCCAGCGGCGAGGATGGCGTCCACCAGCGTGTTCGTCGCTCCGAGCCGGCTGTCGAGAATCTTCCGCTTGTAGCCGTCGGTCCAGCGTCTGCCTTCGAGGCTGGCGCCACTGAGGTTGACCACGGCGTCGGCCGCGCCCATCACCTCCGGCGGCAGGTCGCGCTCGCCGGGCCACCAGCGCATCTCTTCGGCCGCGCCCGGATCGCGGCGCACGAGCACGCACAGGTCGTGGCCGTCCTCGCGCAGCGCGGTCTTCAGCGCCGTCCCGATCAGGCCGGACGCGCCGGCCAGGACGATGCGCACGCGCCTAGCTCAGCCCGAGTTCGCCCTCGAACGCCCCCGTCTCCAGCCGGTCCTTGACGGTGGTGAGGAAGCGGGCCGCGTCCGCGCCGTCGACGATACGGTGGTCGTAGGTGAGGGCCAGGTACACCATCGAGCGCACCGCGATGGTCTCGCCGAAGTTGGGATCGCTGATCACGACGGCCCGCTTGACCACCGAGCCGGTGCCGAGGATGCCCACCTGCGGCTGGTTGATGATCGGGGTGTCGAACAGGGCGCCACGACTCCCGGTGTTGGTCAGCGTGAACGTGCCGCCGCTCAGCTCGTCCGGGCTGATCTTGTTCGCGCGAGTCCGCTCGGCCAGGTCGGCGATCTTGCGGGCGGTGCCACCGAGGTTGAGATCGCCGGCGGCGAGGAGCACGGGCACGATGAGGCCCTGCTCGGTGTCGACGGCGATGCCCAGGTTCACCGTGTCGTGATAGGTGACCGTGCCTTCATTCGTATCGACCGAGCTGTTCAAGCCGGGGTGCGCCTTGAGCGCCTCGACGGTGGCCTGGACGAAGAACGGCAGGAACGAGAGCTTGACGCCTTCGCGCGCCTCGAAGTCGGCCCTGGCCGCCTCACGCAGTCGGGCCACCTTCGTCACGTCGGCCTCGACGACCGTGGTCAGCTGCGCGGAGGTCTGAAGCGACTCGACCATGCGAGCCGCGATGACCGCGCGACGGCGGCTGAGCTTCTCGGTGCGTCCGCGGAGGGCAGCCGCGGCGGTGGCGGCCGGTGACGGAGCCGCCGGAGCCGCCGCCGTGGTGCCCGGGGCAGTGGCCGGGGCCGGTGCGGTGGTCGCGGGCGCGGCCGGCGGAGCTGCCGCCGCGGCCGCGGCGGCGAGCACGTCGGACTTGCGGATCCGTCCGCCTACGCCGGTGCCGCTCACGGAGGTCAGGTCGACGCCGTGCTCGCCGGCAAGTTTGCGCACGAGCGGGGTGACGTACGCCCCGGCCACGTCCTCGTCGTCGGCGGACACTGCGGACGGCGCCGCGGGCGCCTCGGCCTGCGGCTGAGCCGGTGCGGCCGGCTGCGACGCTGGTTCAGGCTCAGGTTCCGCCTTGGCCTCAGGCTCGGGTGCGGCTTTCGCCTCCGGCTCGGCCTCGGGCTCGGGCTCCTTCTCCTCGGCCTCAGGCTCCGCTTTGGCTTCAGGCTCCGGAGCCGCCTTCTCGGCGGCCGGCTCCGCGCCCTCCTCGCTGTCGCCGATGATGGCGAGCTCGACGCCGATGTCGACTGTCTCGTCCTCGGCCACCTTGATGGACGTGAGCACACCCGAGGCAGGCGACGGAACCTCGGTGTCGACCTTGTCGGTCGAGACCTCCAGAAGCGGCTCGTCTGCCTCGATCCGCTCGCCCTCCTTCTTCAGCCAGCGCGTCACGGTTCCTTCCGTCACGCTCTCGCCGAGACGGGGCATCGTCACTGACACCGACATGGGCTGGCTTCTCCTTCGCGGCGGGTAGGTGCGGTGCGGTCCGACTCAGCCGTGCACGTGCAGCGGCTTGCCGGCAAGAGCCAGGTGCGCCTCGCCGATGGCCTCGGACTGGGTCGGGTGCGGGTGGATGAGCGCAGCGACCTCGATGGGCAGCGCCTCCCAGTTGTAGATCAGCTGGGCCTCGGCGATGAGCTCGCCGACCCGGCTGCCCACCAAGTGCACGCCGAGCACGGCGCCGTCGACCAGCGAGACGAGCTTGGCCGCGCCCTTCGTCTTCAAGATCTGGCTCTTGCCGTTGCCGGCCAGGTCGTAGGTGAGCGTCTTGATCTTGTCCGCGCCGTACCGCTCGGCCGCCTGGGCCTCGGTTAGGCCGACCGACGCCACCTCCGGCTCGCAGTACGTGATGCGGGGCACGCCGGCGTAGTCGATCGGCACCACCGGCAGGCCGGCAATGTGCTCGGCGACCAGGATGCCCTCGGCGAATCCGACGTGCGCCAGCTGAAGTCCCGGCGTCAGGTCGCCGACCGCGTACACGCCGGGCACGTTGGTGCGGCAGTACTCGTCGACCGGCACGAACCCGCGATCGACGGTGACGCCGGCTTCCTCGTAGCCCAGGTTGGCCGACGACGGCCCGCGGCCGACCGCGACCAACAGGAGTTCGGCCTCCACCGTCTCGCCGCTCTCCAGGCTCACTCGAACACCGTCGTCGGCGGACTCGACTCCAGCGAACCGGGCGTTCAGCTTGAAGGCGATGCCGCGGCGGCGGAAGGCGCGCTCGAGCAGCTTGGAACTGGCCTCGTCTTCCAGCGGCACGAGGTGGGGCAGCGCCTCGACGATGGTCACGTCGGCACCGAAGGACTTCCACACGCTGGCGAACTCGCAGCCGATGACGCCACCGCCCAGGACCACGACCGACTTGGGCACCCGGTCGAGCAGCAGGGCGTGCTCGCTCGCGATGACCTTGGTGCCGTCGATCTCGAGCCCGGGCAGGCTGCGTGAGTAGGAGCCGCTGGCCAGGATGACGTTCTTGCCGGTGTAGCTCTCACCGCCAACCGTCACGGTGGTCGGGGAGCTCAGCCGCCCTTCACCTTCGACGACCTGGATCCTGCGGGAGTTCACGAGGCCGGTCAGACCCTTGTAGAGACCCGCTACGACGCCGTCCTTGTAGGCGTTGACCCCGGGCATGTCGATGCCGTCGAGCGTGCTCTTGATCCCGAACTGCTCGCTCTCCCGCGAGGAGTCGGCCACCTCGGCGGCGTGCAGCAGTGCCTTTGTCGGGATACAACCGCGGTGCAGACACGTCCCGCCGACCTTGTCCTTCTCGACGAGTACGACGCTCATGCCGAGCTCCGCCGCGCGTAGCGCCGCCGCGTAGCCACCGCTCCCCGCGCCAAGGATGACCAGGTCCACGTCCGTCATGGTCAGTCCGTCTCCCACAGTCATGCCGCCGTCCCCGTGACGGGTCTCGTCACGGCGGGAACAGGCGGCTACCAAGTACCGTAACCATCTTGGCACTGAGCGACCCCGCTGGGTCGGGGCGCCGATCGGCGGAACGGATGGGAGGCGGCGTGGCGATCTTCGGGCGGGGCAGGAAGCAGCGCCGCGGCGCGGGAAAGCGCCGTCGCGGCAGCGCCGAGGACACCGCGCACCTTGAACGCTTCATCGCCACCCGAAGCGGTGTGGAGGCCTTCGTCGAGCCTCAGACGACGATCACCGATACGACCATTCTGCTGGTCGCCTCCGACGGCGAATGGACGCGGCGGCGCGTCGATGGGCCCGCCGGGGCCGCCGCCTTCGCCAAGCGCGCACAGATCCCGCTGTACGACGTGGGCGTGGTCGGCTACCCGCAGCGGATGCGGGACTGGAACGCCCGGCGCAAGGCGGAGGGTGCGGCTGAATGACGCGCGGATCGGCGGGTGGCGGGTCGGACCGCCAGCCGTCGGCTGACGCCGCACACGAGCAGGCTCGTGCCGAATTGCGGGCGGCGATCCGCAGGGCCGCGTCGGCCGAGGAGGCCGCCCGGATCGCGGGCGTGCCGAAGCCGAACTCGCTGCATGTGCCGAGGTGGTTCGGGCTGGCTGTGGCCACCGGTGCGGTTCTGTTCGTGCCGTGGATCGTCTACCTGGCCGTCGAGCTGCCGACCCGGGTGCGCACGTCCCGCTATGACCTGATGTGGGTCGGGTTCGACCTGGCCATGTGGGCGGTCCTCGTGGGCCTGGCCGTCGCCGCCGTGCGCCGCAGCACCTGGACCGAGCCGTTGGCCGTGTGCGCCGCTACGTTCCTCGTGCTCGACGCCTGGTTCGACATCGTCACGTCCGACAGTCGCGAGGATCTGGTGTGGGCGGTGCTCTCTGCCGCGTTCATCGAACTGCCCGCCGCCGCGGTGTGCGCCTGGATCGCGCACAACGCCGAGGTTATCCGCCGCCGCGCGTACGGCCGGCTATTCCACTGGGCCACCCACCAGTGGTGGGTGGAGCGGTCCCGCGAACACGACCTGCTGCAGCCCGCGCGAGTCGTGACCGAGGCACAGCACGAGTACGACAGCGACCCCGAGCTTCGTGACCTGCTCACTCGCGCCGCGGCGGCACCGGCGGGCCCGCCGACGTCGAATGACCTCGTGACCGTCGAGGGTGGTTGCTCGGAGATCGCCGATGCGCAGCTCGACGCCCTCGAGGCCGGAGCCGACGTCGACTTGTACAACGCGGTACTGGCCGCTTGCGAGCTGATCTTCCGGCAGCCCGCCCAGGCACAAGCTCTGTCCACTGCGATCAGTACGACGGAGGGCATTCGGATGCGTCTGCCCGTGGCCGGGCAGACGCCACACAAGATCTTCTGGTCGGATGGTCCGCGAATCGAAGCGGTCTTCCCACATCCGTGATCTCGTATACGGTCGCGAGGTGACCGAAGGGAAGGCGGCGCTCCGCCGCTCGCCACTGCACGACCGCCACGTCAAGCTCGGAGCCAAGATGGCCGACTTCGGCGGGTGGGAGATGCCTATCGAGTACACCTCGTCCGGAGGCGGGGTGGTGCGCGAGCACACGGCGGTCCGTGACGCGGTTGGGCTCTTCGACGTCTCACACCTGGGCAAGGCCACGGTCAGCGGGCCAGGTGCCGCCGAGTTCGTCAACGCCTGCCTGACCAACGACCTGAACCGGATCGCGCCCGGCCAGGCACAGTACACGTTGTGCTGCACCGAGTCCGGCGGGGTCGTCGACGACATGATCGCCTACCTGGTCGGCACGGACGAAGTCTTCCTGATCCCCAACGCGGCCAACACCACCGAAGTGGTCGGCTTGCTGACGGCGGCCTCGCCGCCGGAGTTGACCGTCATCAACCGGCACGAGGACTTCGGTGTGCTGGCGGTCCAGGGGCCGCAGTCGGCGGACGTACTCGCCGAACTCGAGCTGCCGCACGACATGGATTACATGGCGTTCGCGGACAGCAGCTTCGACGGCCGCGCGGTCCGGGTGTGTCGTACCGGCTACACCGGCGAGCACGGATATGAGCTCGTGCCTGCCTGGGACGACGCCCCCGCGTTGTGGGACGCGCTGGCTGAGTCGGTAGCGCGGCGCGGCGGCATGCCGGTTGGACTGGGCGCCCGCGACACTCTGCGGACGGAGATGGGCTATCCGCTGCACGGCCAGGACCTCTCGCCGACGATCAGTCCGGTCCAGGCGCGCTCGTCATGGGCGGTCGGTTGGAAGAAGGACGCCTTCTGGGGCCGGGATGCGCTTCTGGCCGAGCGCGCGGCCGGGGCAGCGCGGACTCTGTGGGGCGTCAAGGTGACCGGCCGCGGCATCCCGCGTCCGCACATGGACGTCCTGGCTGACGGCGAACGCGTGGGCGAGACGACGTCCGGGACGTTCTCGCCGACGCTCAAGCAGGGCATCGGGCTGGCGCTCGTCGAGACTTCCGCCGGGCTGGGCGAAGGCTCAGACGTCCTCCTCGACGTCCGTGGCCGCCACGTCATCGCCGAGATCGTCAAGCCACCCTTCGTCGCTCCCCATACCCGCTGACTCCGCCACCGGCAGGTCCACCGGCGGCAACGCCGAGAACAGCTCGACTGCGGTGCGCAGCACCGGCATGGCCATGACGGCACCGGCGCCCGCGTCGAGATCCGTGTCGAGATCGAGGAGCGGGTCGAGCCGCAGCCGCTCCACCGCGGCCCGTTTGGCGCGGTCCCGGCTGCGCGCACCGATCTGCCACCACCGGATCGCGCGGGGCGCCAGCTCACGGGCGGCCAGTGCCGCCGGCACCGCCAAGCCGTCCAGGAGGACGGGGGTCAAGCGGCCGGCGGCGCGAAGCAGCGCCGCCACGAGAGCGGTCAGCGTCGGCGAGCCGACCACCTCGAGCATCTCCGCCGGATCCGCGCGGTGGGCGGCACTCCGGCGGCGCAGGTCCCGAATCGCGACGACCTCGCGCATCCAGCGCTCGTCGTCGATGCCGTCGCGATGGCTCACCAGCCGGACCGGCTCGGTCCCGGCGAGCAGGCTGACGACGACGGCGGCTGGCACCCGCGCCTGCTCGTCGCGGTCGCCGAGGACCAGCAGGTCGGTGCCTGAGTCGACCTCCTCGTCAACGAGGTCGACGCCCGATTGAACGCTCTCGGCGAAGGCGGCCCGGCGGCGGACGGACGCACACCGCCACCCGATGCCGGCCTGCACCGCGGCGATGCCGCCCGCTCCCGGGTCACCGTCGTCGCAGAGGACGAGCAGCCGCGCCCGCCGCGGCTCGTGCGGCGGCGCGACGCCCTGCGTCCCGGCGAGCCATTCCACCAGCTCGGCCAGACGGCCCAGGCTCTGCGCATCGGGCTGGGCCAGCCGGTCCCGCACGGTCTGCTCGGCGGCGCTGTCCGGCCATGGGACGTCCGCGGCCAGGGCGGCCAGATCGCTCATAGGTTTACCTTCGGGGTCCCTGCGAAAACGCGCAGCGTTCTTTGCGAAGCGTTTTCGTGGGGTGTGCTCACGGAGGGAATCTCAGCACAGCCGGCGGGATGAACTCGACAGGTGCGTCGAACGCGGCCTTGCGGGTGACGCGGCGCAAGGCACCGAGTACAGGTGATCCGAGGACGACAACGCACGCTGTGGTCGTGATCGCCCGTCCGGTGTCCCAGCCCAGAGATGTGGTGGCATCGAACACGAGATAGCGACGCAGGTTCTCCAATACCGATGCGCCCGGCACGTACGAGAGCGCGGTGTCGGAGCCGATCGCGAACGGCCAGAACGACAGGTTCAGCAGGAAGCCGTACGCGTAGGACGACAATGCGGCGTAGCCGCCGAGCAACGCCAGTTCGGCATTGCCCCGGGCCGGTGGGAGCAAACCGGCCCCCAGTCCGACGAAGGCGCAGCCGAACATCTGGTACGGCAGCCACGGCCCGACGCCGCCGGTGATGAGTGCCGAAGCGAAGAGGCTCGTGCCGCCCAGGACGAAGCCAAAGCCGGGCCCGAGCACCCGGCCGGCCAGGACGAGCAGGAAGAAGATCAGCTCGACGCCGGCCGTGCCCGCGCTGAGCGGGCGCAGGCCGGCGTTGATCGCGGCCAGGACGCCGAGCAGCGCCAGCGCCTTCGCGTCGATCCCGCCCTCGCTGACTTCGGCGATCAGCACCGCCAGCACCAAGACCAGCAGAAGCCCGAAGAGGATGGGCGCCATCTCGGTCGCGGTCACGGCGCCGGGATCGAGGAGGAACGGCCAGGCGAAGGCGACGATCCCGAGGAAACCGGCCAGCGTTACCGCGACGATCGATCTCGGGCCCAACCGGACCGCGGTGGTCCTCATCGGTCTTTCGGGGTCCCCGCGAAAACGCGAAGTGTTCTTTGCGAAGCGTTTTCGTGGGGTGGTCATCGTCCTGCCTCCGTCAGAGCGGCCTCGACAGCACCGACAGTCAGGAAGGGCAGCGGCGCCAGGATCTTCGCGATCTGCGGAGCAATGGCGGGCGAGGCGGTGAGCACGTCGGCGGCGGGGCCGTCGCTGACGATGTCGCCCTCGGCCATGACGACGACTCGGTGTGCCAATCGGGCGGAGAACTCCACGTCGTGGGTGGACACGAGGACGGCATGGCCGTCGGCGGCCAACTCCTCGAGAACGCGCACGAGCTCGGCCTTCGCGGTGTAGTCGAGGCCGCGGGTGGGCTCGTCCAGCAGTACGACACGCGGCGCGGCGGTCAGCTGGATGGCCAGCACCAGCGCCAGTTGCTGACCCGCGGAGAGGTCGCGCGGGTGAGTCGTCGGGTCGACGGCAGGCGCGAGGCGGCGCAGCGTGGCGGCCGCCGTCCCCGGCCGGGCCGCGCTCTCAAGATCGGACCGAGCGAGCTCGTCGGCGACCGTGTCGAGGTAGAGCAGGTCGGAGGCGTTCTGCGGGACCAGCCCGACCAGCGCGCGGGCCTGAGACGCGCTTTGCCGGGCTGGGTCGACGCCGGCGACGTTCACCGTGCCGCCCTGCCGCGGTCCGGAACCCTGGAGCGCCCAGAGCAGCGACGACTTCCCCGAGCCGTTGCGTCCCATCAAGGCCACGATCTCGCCGGACCGCAGCGTGACGTCCGCTTCGCGGACCGCGGTCACCTCGCCGTACCGGACCAGGATCCGGGCGGCGCGGAGCAGTTCAGTCCCGGTTGCGGGCGCTGATATCGGGGGCGTCATGCCGGCCAGCCGCTCTCGTTCCGGCGCGGCTGCGCGTCGGGCGTCACGCACCGACAGCGGCATCGGCGTCCAGCCCAACCGCCGGCCCAGCTCGACGAGCGGCGGCGCCACGTCGCTGATCGCGAGCATCTCCGCGGGCGGGCCCACGCGAACGGTGCCATCACCGGGCAGCCAGAGCGCCCGGTCGGCGTATTGCACGACCCGTTCCAGCCGGTGCTCGGCGACGAGCACGGTGACGCCGAGGTCATGCACGAGGCGAGTGATCCCGGCCAGGACCTCCTCGGCCGCGGTCGGATCAAGTGCCGAGGTGGGTTCGTCGAGGACGAGCACCCGGGCGTGGGTGGCCAGCGCCGACCCGATGGCCACACGCTGCTGCTGGCCGCCGGACAGCTGGTAGAGCGCCCGTCGCCGCAGGTCGGCCAGGCCGAGGACGTCCAGCGTCTCCTCGACGCGCTTGCGCATGACGTCAGGCGGCACGCCGAGCTGCTCCATGCCGTAGGCCAGTTCCTCCTCCACGGTGTCGGTCACGAACCCGGCCAGCGGGTCCTGGCCGACCACGCCCACGACATCGGCCAGATCCCTGGGCGGATAGAAGCGGGTGTCCCGTCCGGCGACGACGACCCGGCCGGCGAGCGTGCCACCGGTGAAGGTCGGCATCATCCCGTTGACGCAACGCAGCAGCGTCGACTTGCCCGTGCCGGTCGAGCCCATCACGAGGCAGAGCTCGCCCTCGGCGATCTCTAGCGTGACGTCGCGCAGGGTCGGCTGGGCTGCTTCGGCGTACATGACGGTGACCCGGTCAAAGGTGATCATTGCGGGGCCGTCCCCGACAGCAACGGCGGGGGAGCGGCGAACCCGGCCAGCCCGGCCACCAGCACCGCGACGGCGGGGAGGGCGGGCAGGCTGGGCCAGCCCAACGGGTCCAGTGGTGCGGCCAATGCGCTCGCGTCGGCGGTTGCGAGGACGGTGAACACCGTCGCCGGCACCAAGCCGAGCCCGACGACGAGCCACTCGGCCAGCCTCCAGGGGTCCGGACGGTAGGAGCTGTGCTGTACCCGGCGGCTGCCTAGCGCCAGCCCGAGGCAACAGGCTGCGGCTCCGGTGAGCAACGCCGGGATGCGCAGCACCGCGGGGGTGGTGGCGTCCATCAGGCCGTACACACCAACGCAGAGACCTGCCAGGCCGCCGATCAGCAGTACAGCAGTGGTGCGCCGCGCTGCCGCGGAGGTGCCGGCCCGACGCCCGTAACCGCGGGCGTCCATAGCGGCGGCCAGGGCCAGAGAGCGCTCCAGAGCGTCGTGCAGCACCGGCATGGCCAGACTGTGGAACGCGGCCAGCCGCTTGCCACCCGCGCCGCGCAACCGGCGGGCCCGCCGGACCCGTCCGGCGCTCTCGACCAGCTGCGGAGCCACAGTGATCGAGACGACCACCGCGACACCGAGCTCGTACAACGCGCCGGGCAGCACGCGCAACGCCCGCTTGGGGTTGGCCAGCGCGTTGGCCGCCCCGATGCAGCACAGCAGTGTGGCCAGCCGCATCCCGTCGTACAGCGCGGCCAGGGCTCCCGATGCGCTGACCGGACCGCCGAGGCGGACGCCGGTGGCCCAGGACGGCGATGGCAGGGTCGGCAAGGTGAACAGGACCGGACCGCTCGCCGCCACACCCCCGCCCAGCAGGATGCGGAACAAGACCCGGATGGCGATCACGCTGCAACCCACCATCAGGTAGAAGCCGAACGCGCGCGCCCACGGCGCGTCCGTGCGCCGCGCGCTCACCACAAAGCCGCAGACCGCGAGGATGAGCAGAAGCACGAGCGGGTTGTTGGTGCGCGCGGCCGCGGTGGCCATAGCGATGGCCCACAGCCACCAGGCCACGGGATGCAGCCCGCGGGGCAGCCGCCGGGCGTCACCGGGCAGCCGATCAGTCGCCGAGGCGGTCCCCTTCGGCGCCACGCGCGACGCGGTCACCGTCATCGTGAGAGTCGTCGCCTCCTGGACACGTACCAGCTGCCGGCCAGTAGCCCCGCGACCAGCGCCACGGTCATGACCAGCGGGGCGGCGCTACCGGAGCCAGAACTGGCCGCCGTCGCCGGTCGCTGGGTGACGTCCTCGACCGTGGGCGGAGCCGAACCGCTGGGGACCTCGGAGGTCGGATGTGCCGACGGTGACGTGCTCCTGCTCGGCTTCGGGCGGGCGGACGCCGAGTGGGTGGGCGCCGAAGTGGCTGCCGTGCCGGGCGCCGAGGCGCGGTGCGTCGGTGCGTGGGTCGGCTTCGGTCGTGAGTGCGTCAGGGACGGGGCCGGTTTGGTCGGCAGGACGGAGGCGACCGAAACGCCGGGCGGCGCGCCGCCGCCGAACGCCCACCCCTCGACGGTGCCGGGCGGCGGGACGTAGGTCGCGGCGCTGCCCGCGCTGTATACCCAGCCGGAGGCGGCCCGGCCGTGGAAGTACGCCCAGTACGCGTTGCTGGGCGGGGTGTTGATGCACGCGTCCTGGGCCTGCGTGGGCAGTCCATTGATCCTGCACACGAAGCCGGGCTCGCGCTGCACCTGGGTCACGGCGAACACCGCGGCCAGCACCTGAAGCCCGGTGCCGCCCGGCGCCACGCAGCCACGTTGGATGCCGCCGCCGAAGTGTCCGAAGTCGACGACGACCGCCACGGACGGCGCGGTGCAACTGGCCGCCTGCGCCCGAGTGCCAGGAACGCCGACCAGCGCAGCGGCGGCGAGCCCGACGACGGCGGCGCAGACCGTACGACGACTCAGCAACTGCGCTCCCGACGCCTGCCCATGGCCAACAGCGCGCCGCCGCCGACGAGCATGAGCAGGGCAGTCGCGGTGACGGCGGCGAGCTGTCCGCCGTTCGCGCCGGTGGCGGCCAACGGCGTGGACGTGGTGCCACTGCCGGCGGCGCTGGAGGTGGTCGCCGGGGCGGCGGCGGCGACGACGGTGACCGTCGCCGAGCTCGAGAGCGTCGACGTCTGACCGATGACAGTGACGGTGTGCCGGCCGGGCGCCAGGCCGGTCGGCACCACGACCGAGGCGGCCACCGACCCGTTGGACGAGGCCGGCACCGTGGCCAGGGTCGCCGGCGTCGAATGGATCTCCACGCGCACCTTCTCCTTGGCCTGGAAGCCGGCCGCGGTGAGCCGTACCGTGCCGCCCGCACGCAGCGTGCCGGTGAACCGCGGCGCGGGCAGCGCGAGAACAGGCGCGTCGGCGATCGAGTGTGAGGCGGTCAGGGCGCCCAGTGCGCCGCCGCCCAGGCCGAGCAGACCGTCCGCCGTCGCCTTCATCCGGGAGTGCTCGTCGCTGGCCGCCGCGTAGCCGAGCGCGCCGCGAGTGGCGCCCGGGCCGACCGTCGGGCCCGTGGTGATCTGCTGCTCGCGCAGCCAGGCGCGCGCCGCCGCGGTGTTGCGGCCGACTCCGGCCAGGGCGGCCGCGGCCAGCCCGGTGGAGTCGGTGTTGTGCACGCTCTGCGCGGTCCACGATCCGTCGTTGTTCTGCGCCGTGACGAGCCAGTCGGCTGCCGCCGTGGCCGCCGCTCTGTCCACGGCGCTCGGCGACGGGATCGCGGCCAGTGCCATCAGCGCGTAAGCGGTGGCGTCGACGTCGGCCGCGGCGCTGGACGCGCAGCCCTGCTCCGGTACGCCCGAGGCGAAGCCGCCGTTCGGGCACTGGAGCGACCGGAACCAGGTCATGGCCGCGCCAGTGTCGTCGAGCGGGGAGCCGAGCCGCGCGGCAGTGAGCACGATGAACGACTCGGAGATGCTGGAGAAGGTGCCCGGCCCGGCGCCGACCGCCGGGCAGTAGTGGGTCGCGGTAGTGGACACGTCCACGCTGGTGCACTCCATCCGCAGGGCCTGCGTGAGCGAGAGCCCGCCGGCGGCGACCATCGAGGGATCGCGGCCACCCACCAGGAACGCCAGCGCCGCCTTGGCCGCCGATCCGGTGTACGGGCCGCCGAACTGGGCGGAGAGGTCGACGTAGCTGTCGACGTTGGCCGGGTTCTGGAGGAAGTCGAGGACGTCGCCGGTCGTGGACTTGCCTACGCCGGCGGCGGCCAGCCCGAAGACGACGTCGGCGGTGGTCCCGCCGTCGAAGAAGCCGAGGTAGGTGACGTGCGTGCCGCCGTCCAGACGACCGGCGAGCCAGCCGGCGGCCGCCTGGCCCGGATCTGTGGTGGTGCGCAGCGGCGCGGCCGAGGCCGAGCCGGGCAGAAGCACGGCGAGGATGAGGGCCACGGCAAGAGCGGCAGCGCTGACGCGGCGGCGCCCGGGTGCGAAGACAGCGGACATGAGGGTCCCTTTCACGGCCGCGGGTGCCGTGACCTCGGAAAGACCCGGTGACGCACGTGCTGTCGCCGTTGTCTTGCGGGGCCCGACACCGCAGACCTCGACGGCGTATGTGATGGGCACGCGTTCGCGGGCATTCCGACTCGTCCACGCTGTGGACCTACGGCTGCGGGTCAGTGCCGGGATTCGACCGGCTTCCCCCGTCGAACACGCTGGTGCGCTGCGATCGCACCACATCCAAGGCCGCACGTCAAAGGTTGGCAGGCGGGACCAACCGGCCATGGCTACCGTGTGGTGGTGAGCTTCAGCTGGCGCTACACGCCCCAGCTCGACCTGGACGGGGCGGTCGAGCTTCCGCCGAGTTTCGCCAACCAGAGCGACGCCGAGTCGTGGATCGGAGAGGCCTGGCGGGCGCTGGCGGCCGCCGGCGTTGAGACCGTCACTCTCTACGCCGACGGCAAGCGGCTGTACGAGATGTCGCTGGACGCCGAGTAGCGCGACGGGTCAGATGCTGTCGCCGCGGTTGACCCGTGGCCGCGGTACCCGCCAGCGGCGTGGCATGTAGGCCCGACTGCCGGCATAGAAGCCGAGCCCGAACGCACCGTCGGTCACCTTCATGTTGCGGCTGATGGCCATCGCCTTGAGGCGCCGCCCGACGATCATCCACTCGGTGACGAAGCCGAGCAGTACGAGCCACAACACAATGCCCATGGCCGGGCTGAACACGCTGAGCAGCAGGAACGGGAAGATGATCAGCATGTAGTTGGACAGCATGCGATGCGAGTCCACGTAGTCCCGGGCCAGCTGTCGTACCGGTCCGCGGTCACGCTTCGGCAGCGCGTCCTCCTCACCGGCGAGCATGGCCGCGCGGCGGGCCCGCGGTGTGGTGGGCGCCTTGGTGGCCGCCTTCTCCGCCTTGTACCGCTGCTTCTGGTAGCGGACGGCTTCCTTGCGCGTCTTCGGCGCGGGCGCGGCGGGTCCGCGCACCTGGCGTTGTTTCGGCGTCGGACGGCCCTTGCTGGCCTGCGGCGAGGCCGCTTCGGGTTCGGCCGCAACCTCCGGGGGCTCCTCGCTCGCCTTCGGCCGACGGCGGAACATGGTCACAGAAGCGAGGGTACCGATCGGGTCACTGGACACTAGGTGGCGCCCTAACCTGAGAATGAACCGGTGTGACGACGCGGCCCGTGTTGACTGGCGAGAACCGGTGGGTCCGAAACACGACGGAGAGGACCGGCTCGTATGAATTCGCCCAGCTCGCCGACGCGACCACCAACCGCGCCGGCGACGCGGCGTCTGACCAACGATCCGTTGTGGGTCCTGCTGCCGCTGCGGGCCTTCCTGGCCGTTGTCTTCCTGTACGCCGGTCTGTCGAAGATCGCCGACCGCCGCTTCCTAGACTCCAACGACCCGACATCCATGCACCAGACCACCCAGGCGATCAAACCCGGCAGCCCGATCGGCGGCCTGCTCGGCCCAGTGATCGACCACTCCTTCGCGTTCGGTGTGCTCATGGCATGCGCCGAGCTCGCGGTTGGCATCGGCATCGCCTTC
>DATAEG010000145.1:0-12038 GCA_036258135.1 Jatrophihabitantaceae bacterium
GTTTGGGCTGGACCGGCACCATGAACGCGAGGAGGACCCCGGCCACCGTGGCGTGGATTCCGGAGGCATGGACGAGCGCCCACGTGATGATCGCGAGCGGTAGGAGGAACCACACGGTGTCCACCCCGCGCTGGACCGCGAACCCAAACAGCGCCAGCGGGACCAGGGCCAGCAGGAGCGGCAGCGCGGAGAGGTCCGACGTGTAGAACACCGCGATGATGGCGATCGCGATCAAGTCGTCGACGACCGCGAGGGTGAGCAGGAATATGCGCATCGCGACCGGCAGCGCCGATCCGATGACGGCAAGCACGGCCAGGACGAAGGCGATGTCGGTGGCCGTCGGAACCGCCCAGCCGCGTGTGGCGTCGCCGTGGCCGGCATTGACGACGAGGAAGATCAACGCCGGCAGGATGACCCCACCGACCGCCGCAACGACGGGTAGCGCGGCGCGCCGCGGATCCCGCAGGTCCCCGGCCAGGAACTCGCGCTTCACCTCGAGACCCGCGACGAAGAAGAACACCGCGAGCAGGCCGTCCGCGGCCCACTCGGCGGTCGTCAGGTCGAGGTGCAGGGCGGAGGGCCCGAATCGGTAGGAGACGAGGTGCCTGTAGCTCGCCGACCAGGGCGAATTGGCCCACACCAGGGCGACCACCGCAGCGAGCAGCAGCAACAACCCGCCGACCGTCTCCTCGCGGAGGATCTCAGCGATGACACGCAGCTCCCGGGGCGAACCGCGGGCCAGAACGCGCGGCTTGTCGTCTTGAGCCCCGGCCACCACGTCACCATAGGGTGACCGCAAGAGTCCTACCGCAGAGGAGCGGCCATGTCCGCCGTCAACGTTGTCGGCGTGGTGGGCGCCGGCCAAATGGGTTCCGGCATCGCCGAGGTGTGTGCCCGGGCCGGGTTGAGCGTCAAGCTGTTCGACGTCGACTCTGACGTGATCGACCGCGGGCTGGGTCGCATCGATCAGTCGCTGGGCCGCGCGGAGCGCAGCGGCCGCGTCACCGCGGTGGAACGGACCGAGGCGCTCGACCGGATCACCGCGGCCACCGACCTGGACACCCTTGCCGATGCCGGGCTGGTCGTCGAAGCAGCGGTCGAAGACGAAGCGGTGAAGCTGGACGTGTTCCGCCGTCTCGACGCAGTGGTCGCGGACCCGGATGCGATCCTGGCCAGCAACACCTCGTCGATCCCGATCATGCGGATGGCGATGGCCACCAGCCGTCCCGCCCACGTGATCGGCATGCATTTCTTCAACCCGGTGCCTGTGCTGAAGCTCGTCGAGATCGTGCCGTCTCTGCTCACCTCGGAGCGCACGGAGCAGCGCGCTCGCGACTTCGCGGCCGACGTGCTGGGCAAGACGACGATCCGATCGAAGGACCGGGCTGGCTTCATCGTGAACTTCCTGCTGGTGCCTTACATCTTGGCCGCGATCCGCATGCTGGACTCCGGGTTCGCGTCCGCGGAGGACATCGACAACGGGATGATGCTCGGCTGCGCCCACCCGATGGGGCCGTTGCGTCTGGCGGACCTGATCGGCCTGGACACCGTCAAAGCGATCGCCGAGGCCATGTACGAGGAGTTCAAGGAGCCGCTTTACGCGCCGGCGCCGTTGCTGCTACGGATGGTCGAAGCGGGTCTGCTCGGCAAGAAGATCGGGCAGGGCTTCTACGACTACTCCGACTGATTGGTGTCCTGAGTCGGAAGTCGGTAAACATGCTTCCGACTCAGGACACTAAGGCGATGCGCAACGGCGACGTCTCGTTCTGGCAGTACCAGCTCGGACCCGCGCCGCGACGGCCGTCGCTTACGGGGACAGATTCCGTCGATGTCTGCATCGTGGGTGGCGGATACACCGGGCTGTGGACCGCGTACTACCTGGCGAAGGCCGAGCCCGGCCTGCGGGTGGCGGTCGTCGAAGCCCGGTTCTGCGGCTTCGGCGCCTCGGGCCGCAACGGCGGCTGGCTGACGTCGGCTCTGCCTGGCTCGGCGGCGCGGTACGCGAAGGACCGGGACCGACCCGCGGCGTTGGCCATGCAGCGGCACATGATCGGCGCGGTGGACGAGGTGATCCGCGTGTCCGCGTCCGAGGAGATCGACGCGGACATCGATCGGGCCGGACAGCTGTCGGTGGCCGTCAACGCCGCGCAGGCGGCCCGGCTGGAGGAGCTGCACGGCCAGGAAAGGGAGTGGGGCGTCACCGATGCCGTCATGCGCTCGGCGGCAGAGACGGACGGGATCGTCCGCGTGGCGGGCGTCCGCGCCTCCCGGTGGTGGCCGCACTGTGCCCGCTTGCATCCGGCCAAATTGGTGCGCGGCCTGGCCGACGCGGTGGAGCGCGCCGGGGTGACCGTCTACGAGGCCAGCCCGGTACGCGAGATGGACGGGCGCACCGTGCGCACGGATCGCGGCCAGGTGCGCGCCGACGTCGTCGTGCGCGCCACCGAGGGCTTCACCGCCCGACTGCCCCGGCTGCGCCGCACCTGGTTGCCGATGAACTCGTCCATGATCGTCACCGAGCCGCTGCCCGGTGCGGTGTGGGCGTCTATTGGATGGCACCGACCGGTCGCCCTCGGCGACCAGGCGCACGCCTACATGTACGCCCAGCGCACCGCCGACGGCCGAATCGCCCTCGGTGGGCGGGGCGTCCCGTATCGGTATGGCTCGCACACAGACCTCGACGGGCGGGTGCAGCCGCGCGCGGTCCGCGAGCTGACTGCGGTGCTGCACCGTTACTTCCCGGCCACCGCGAACGCCCGGATCGACCACGCCTGGGCCGGCGTTCTCGGCGTGCCGCGGGACTGGTGCGCGGTCGTCGGCATCGACCCCGACCGCGGCACGGCGTGGGCCGGCGGATACACCGGGCACGGCGTGGCCAGCGCCAACCTGGCCGGACGGACGCTGCGTGACCTGATCCTCGGGCGTGACACCGAGCTGACCGGTCTGCCCTGGGTAGGCCGCACCGCCCGAGCCTGGGAGCCCGAGCCGCTGCGTTGGCTGGGTGTTCGCGCCCTGTACGCCGTCTACCGGACGGCGGACCGGATCGAGCGCCGCGGTGGAGGCACGTCCGTCCTGGCGAAGGTGGCCGATCAAGTGTCGGGACGGTCCTGAACGATCAGCTGTTGCGCAACGCGTTGATCAGTTGCTGCTTGCCCATCTTGGATCGGCCTTCGACGCCGATCTGGGCCGCACGCTTGCGCAGGTCGGCCACCGTCCAGTCGTCGTATGCCGGCGACTTCCCTCCGCGCTTGCCCACGGACCGCCGGGAGGTGTTCGCCGCCGTGTTCGCGATACGCGCGGACTTCTGCTTCGAGTTGCCTTCGTCGCGGAGCTTCTCGTAGAGTTCCGGGTCTTTGACGCTGGGGCCGGGTTTGCGCTTCGGCATATGGATTCGCCGCCCTTCGGGTTGGGGTTCACACGGCGGCCAGCACCTTCTCCAGCGTGTTGCGGTTGCGGGTGGTCACGGCGGCCGCGGCGTACTTAGATTTGGCGGACTCTTTCGCGAAGGGCGTCGCCAACGTGGATCCCCTGCGCACCCGCCAGTACAACGCCTTCTTACCACGCTCGAGGACCTCACGGGTGTCGTCGAGATCGCTCTTCGCCAGCTCGCGCAAAGCCGCCGGGTCCGAGCTCACCACGACGTACGCGTGCTCGTCGGCGCTGCTGGTGAACGGGCAGTCCGCCACGATCGACTTCAACTCGGTCGCGGTGAGCAACACGATGTGCGCGTCGTATCCGAACGCCTCCGAGAGCCGATTCTCGACCCGCCCGCGCACCGCTGTCTTCGAGCCGGTCGCGGAGAAGACGACGTTTCCGCTGGCCAGGACGGTGCGCACGTCGGATACGTTCAGCTCCTCCAGCGCGCTGCGCAGGTCGGCCATCTTGATGGTGCGGCCACCGACGTTGATGCCGCGCAGCAGTGCGATGTAGGCCGTCATGGTCCTATCCTTGCGCGGCCACCGTGCGTCCTGCCGTTAGGCCGCTGAACATGCAGCCGCCGAGGAAGGTGCCCTCCAGCGAGCGATAGCCGTGCATGCCGCCGCCGCCGAACCCGGCCACCTCGCCGGCGGCGAACAGGCCGGGCACCGGCTGGCCGTCGAGACGCAGCGTGCGGCCGGAGAGATCGGTCTCCAGCCCGCCCAGCGTCTTGCGCGTCAGCACCGACAGCCGGACCGCAATGAGCGGGCCCGCCTTCGGATCGAGCAGCCGATGCGGGCGGGCCACTCGGATCAACTTGTCGCCGACGTACGAACGCGCACCTCGCAACGCGGTGATCTGAAGGTCTTTGGTGAAGCGGTTGCTCATCTCCCGGTCCCGGGCCCGGATCTCCCCGTCGACCACGTCAACGTCGAGGCGGGGTGTTCCGGCCACGCGGTTCATTCCGTCCACGAGCTCGGCCACGGTTTCAGCCACGACGAAGTCCGTGCCGTTGTTGATGAAGGCCTGGATCGGTGCGGGTATCCCGGACCGGGCCCGGCCGAGCACACCGCGCACCGACTTGCCGGTGAGGTCGGGGTTCTGCTCCGACCCGGACAGCGCGAACTCCTTCGCGATGATCTTGCGGGTGAGGACGAACCAGCTGTGGTCGTAGCCGGTCGTGCGGAGATGCGCGAGCGTGCCGAGGGTGTCGAACCCGGGGAAGAGCGGCACTGGCAGCCGGCGCCCGGTGGCGTCCAGCCACAGAGACGAGGGACCGGGCAGGATGCGGATGCCATGGCCCGGCCACACCGGGTCCCAGTTGTGCAGGCCCTCGACGTAATGCCACATCCGGTCCCGGTTGATCAGCCGGGCGCCGGCCGTCTGCGCGATTCCGAGCATCCGCCCGTCGACGTGCTCCGGCACGCCCATCACCATCTGCTGTGGCGGCGTGCCCAGCCGCTTGGGCCAGGCGTCCCGGACCAGATCCGGGTTGCCGCCGATGCCGCCGGACGTGACGATCACGGCTGGCGCATGCAGCTCGAAGTCGCCCACGACGCCGCGTGACGTGGGCGCACCACGCGGGGCAGTGGTCGGCCCGAGGATCACGCCGCGGACGCCGTCCACAACGCCGTCGGTGACAGTCAGCTCATCCACGCGATGCCGCATGGCCCAGACCACCCGGTCGCCGGCGGCCCGCAACCGCCGTTCGAACGGTGCCACCACGCCGGGCCCGGTGCCCCAGACGATGTGGAAGCGAGGGACGGAGTTGCCGTGGCCGGTGGCGTTGTAGCCGCCCCGCTCGGCCCACCCGACCACTGGGAAGAAGCGCACTCCCATCTCGTGCAGCCAGGACCGCTTCTCCTCCGCCGCGAAGTCGACGTAGGCGCGCGCCCACTGCATCGGCCAGTAGTCCTCGCGGCGGTCGAAGCCGGCGGTGCCGCGCCAGTCCTGCCAGGCCAGCTCCACCGAGTCCTTGATCCGCAGCCGGCGTTGGTCCGGCGAGTTGACCAAGAACAGGCCACCGAACGACCACCAGGCCTGGCCCCCGACGGTGTGCTCCTGTTCGACGATCACCACCCGCTTGCCGGCGTCGACCAGCTCGGCCGCAGCGACCAGACCGGCAAGGCCCGCGCCCACCACGATCGCGTCGCCGTCCATCGCCTGCCCTTCGCTGCCGTGGGTCACTCACCCGTGCCGCCGGATCGTCCTACTGTCGAGTCATGGACGCAGGAGATGCGGTTCCCGACTTCGAGCTGCCCGATCAGAACGGTGTGCCGCGCCGGCTGAGCACGTTACTCAAAGACGGCCCCGTTGTGCTGTTTTTCTATCCCGCCGCGATGACCGCCGGCTGCACCGCCGAAACCTGCCACTTCCGTGACCTGGCGGCCGAGTTCGCCGTCGCCGGGGCTCAGCGGATCGGGATCTCGCCCGACACCGTGGACAAGCAGCAGCAGTTCGCGCAGAAGCATTCCTTCGACTTCCCGCTGCTCGCCGACACGGACCGTCGGGTAGCGGAGCTGTTCGGTGTGAAGCGCACCCACGGCTTTTCGCCGGTCAAACGATCCACGTTCGTCATCGACACTGACCAGACGCTGCGCGCCGTGATCCACAGCGAGTTCTCGATGGAGAAGCACGCCGACGAGGCACTCGCGGCGCTCCGCTGACCCTCCGATCGTGATACTGAGCGTGACCCCTGGCTCACGGTCACTGTCAAGATTGCTCAGGTGCGGTGCAGGGCGGCGGTCAGCCGGCGGCCGGCGGCCACCACGGCGGGCGCGAAGCGGGTGCCGGGGGTACGTCCGAGTCGCTCGATCGGCCCGCTGATCGACATGGCAGCCACCACCGCCCCGCTGCGGAACACCGGCGCCGACACCGACGCCACCCCCGGCTCGCGCTGGGCCACTGACTGCGCCCATCCGCGGCGGCGCACCTCGATGAGCTGCCGGGCGGTGAACTCGGCCCCGCCGAGCACGTCAGTGACGGTGTCGGCGTCCTCCCAGGCGCACAGCACCTGCGCGCCCGAGCCCGCGGTCATCGGCAAGTGCGCGCCAACCGGCACCGTCGTGCGCAGCCCTGCGGTGCGCTCGGCGGCGGCGATGCACACCCGGTCGCGGCCCTCGCGGCGGTAGAGCTGCGAGCTCTCACCGGTCTCGTCGCGCAGCCAGGCCAGGATCGGGGACGCCGCGTCCACGAGCGGGTCCACGACCGAGCCGGCCAACTGGCCGAGCCGCTTGCCGAGGACGAACCGACCCTCCGTGTCCCGGCTGAGCAGCTGGTGCACCTCGAGGGCGACGGCCAGACGGTGCGCGGTGGCCCGGGGCAGGCCGGTACGCTCGACCAGCTCGGCGAGGGAGGCGGGCCCGCTAGCCACGGCGTCGAGGATCCCGACCGTCTTGTCAACGACGCCGATGCCGCTATGCTGTCTCACAGAACGATACTTGCATCTCGTCATGTGGGATAGCAAGCCCGAGAACTCGAGGAGGCGTTCTCGATGGGCCGCACATTGGCCGACAAGCTCTGGGACACCCACGTCGTACGTCAATCGGTGGGTGAACCGGACCTGCTCTACATCGACCTGCACCTGGTGCACGAGGTCACCAGCCCGCAGGCGTTCGACGGTCTGCGGCTGGCCGGTCGGCGGGTGCGCCGGCCCGACCTGACGCTCGCCACCGAGGACCACAACGTCCCCACCATTGACATCGAACGTCCCATCGCTGATCCCGTGAGTCGCACCCAGGTCGAGACGCTGCGCAAGAATTGCGCCGACTTCGGCATCCCGCTCTTCCCGATGGGCGACATCGATCAGGGCATCGTCCACGTGATCGGCCCGCAGCTCGGTCTGACCCAACCCGGCATGACGATCGTGTGCGGCGACTCGCACACGTCGACGCACGGCGCGTTCGGTGCGCTGGCCTTCGGGATCGGGACCAGCCAGGTCGAGCACGTGCTGGCGACCCAGACGCTGCCATTGGACCGGCCGAAGACCATGGCCGTCACCGTGAACGGAACGCTGCCCGAGGGGGTCACGCCGAAGGACGTCATTCTGGCCGTCATCGCCAAGACCGGCACCGGCGGCGGTCAGGGCTACATGGTCGAGTACCGCGGCAGCACCTTCGAGCAGATGAGCATGGAAGGCCGGATGACGGTCTGCAACATGAGCATCGAATGGGGCGCCCGGGCCGGAATGATCGCGCCGGACGAGACGACCATCGAGTACCTGCACGGCCGACCGCATGCACCGCGCGGCGACGCGTGGGAGAGCGTGGTCGAGTACTGGCGGACGCTGCACGCCGATCCCGACGCCGAGTTCGATGCCGACGTCGTGCTGGACGCCACCACGCTCACCCCTTATGTGACGTGGGGAACCAACCCGGGCCAAGGCGGCCCGCTCGACGGAGCCGTGCCCGATCCGACCTTCTTCCCAGACTCGGCCGAGCGCACCGGCGCCGAGAAGGCGCTCGCCTACATGGACCTTCAGCCGGGCACCCTCCTGCGTGATATCCACGTCGACACGGTCTTCCTCGGGTCCTGCACGAACGGCCGGATCGAGGATTTGCGCGCGGCCGCGTCGGTGATCAAGGGCCGCTCAGTCGCCGACGGAGTGCGCATGCTGGTGGTGCCCGGTTCGATGCGGGTGCGCCGGCAGGCCGAAGAGGAAGGCCTGCACAAGGTGTTTCAGGCCGCCGGCGCGGAGTGGCGCCAGGCCGGCTGCTCTATGTGTCTCGGCATGAACCCAGACCAGCTGGCCCCAGGGGAGCGCAGCGCCTCGACGTCCAACCGGAACTTCGAGGGCCGCCAGGGTCGGGGCGGGCGTACCCACCTCGTCTCACCGCTGGTTGCCGCGGCCACCGCCGTCACCGGACGGCTGACCAGCCCAGCGGATTTGAAAGCGGTGAAGTAGGGATGGACGCGTTCACGGTGCACACCGGCCGGGCCGTTCCGCTGCGGCGCAGCAACGTCGACACCGACCAGATCATCCCGGCAGTGTGGCTGAAGCAGATCACCCGGGACGGCTTCGAGGAGGGCCTGTTCGGCGCCTGGCGGGCCAACGAACCGGACTTCGTCCTGAACCAGCCGCAATATGCAGGGGCGACGATCCTGGTCGCCGGCGTCGACTTCGGCACCGGCTCTTCGCGCGAGCACGCGGTGTGGGCCCTGCAGAACTACGGCTTCAGGGCGGTCATATCGCCGCGGTTCGGCGACATTTTCCGGGGCAACTCGCTCAAAGCCGGACTGCTCGCCGTCGTCCTCGACGAGAAGGTCGTGCAACGTCTCTGGGACGACATCGAGGAGGACCCGAGCACGGAGGTGACCGTCGACTTGGTCGAACGGCAGGTGCGTTGGAGTGGCGACGTGCACGACTTCGAGCTGGACAACTACACGCGCTGGCGGCTCATGGAAGGTCTCGACGACATCGCGCTGACGCTGCGTCACACGAACTCGATCGACGCCTACGAGCACCTGCGCCGCGACACCCTGCCGACCACGGTCTGAGCGGCACTGTGAACAAGACCGACCTCGTCGAGGCATTGGCCGCGCGGCTGGGCAGCGACAAGAAGAGCGCGGGTAAGGCGCTCGACGGCGTCATCAAGATCATCTATGCCAACGTGGCCAAGGGGAACCGCGTCTCGATCACCGGGTTCGGTGCGTTTGAGAAACGGGTGCGCCCTGCCCATAAGGCCCGCAACCCGGCCACCGGCGAGCCGGTGCGGGTCAAGCGGACGGCGGTGCCCGTGTTCAAGGCGGGCGCGGAGTTCAAGGCCTACGTCGACGGGTCACGCAAAGTGACACCCGCGCGGAAAGCGGCGGCCAAGAAGGCACCGGCCAAGAAGGCACCGGCCAAGAAGGCACCGGCCAAGAAGGCGATTACGCGTCGCCAGCCGGTCCGTCAGTCCTCCGGCAGGCGGTAGTAGTCGGCGAAGAGCACGTCGGGTCCGTCCATGCCGACCGCCCAGAAGTCGCCCTTCTGTGTCTCCACGTCCTTGGTCACGCCGAGGTCCTTCAGCACGGCGGGGATGGCGTCGCCCTGGCTACAGACGTAGCTCGCTCGGTGCTTCACGGCGAGCTCGCGGAACACCGCCGCAGCGATGGCCGGCTGCGCGGCGTAGCCGTCATCTGAGAGTTCGGGCAAGTCGGTGACCGGCAGGCCGAGGGCGGCGCCCACTTCGCTCGCTGACTGCCGACAACGCACGAGGTCCGCGGTGTAGACCGCCTCGGGCCCGAACGCGGCGACGAGCGGGGCTACCGCGCGTGCATCGCGGCGGCCAGCGGCATCGAGGGGGCGTAGCTCGTCGGCCCGCTTCCACTCCGATCGCTTGCCCGCGGTGGCGTGCCGGGCGAGCACGATGACCGACGTTGGACGCGGCGCCTCGAGGAACTCCTCCAGCAGGTCGCGGTCGGCGGCGTAGGTCAGCCGGCGCAGCGCCTTGCTCGGTGCGCGCCACCGGAGCTGGTCCACTTCCTCGGAGGGGCTGAATCGGCCGTCGTCGGCACGCATCGACCAGTAGTCGACCTCTTTGACGATCCCGGCCGCGCGGTAGCACATGGTGGCCAGCCGTTGCTGGGCCTTGGCGGCGTGACCGGTTTCCTCGGCCGTTTCCCGCATCGCGGTCAGCAGGGACGGTTCGCCCGGCTTGCATTTGCCCTTGGGCAGCGTCCAGTCGTCGTGACGCGGGCGGTGGATGAGGGCGATCCGGACCTTCGTTGCGTCCTTGGCGTGGGGTCGCCAGACCACGCCACCGGCGGCGTGAGTGGGCACGGGGCGGCGATTATTCCGATCGGGCCAGCAGCAGCCTCATCAACTGCTGCTGGTAGTCCGTCGACTCCTTGGACCCGCTGCGGATCCACCGTCCGTCCGGCTGCTGCTCCCAGGCGGGGGTGTCCTCGGCGAAGGCGGCTTCCAGGGTGAAGCGCAGGTGGTCGGTGGAGTGCCGGTCGGTGACGGGGACCAGGACTTCGATGCGCCGGTCGAGGTTGCGGTGCATCAGGTCGGCGGACCCGATCCAGTATTCGGGGTGGCCGTCACCGCCGAAGTAGTAGATCCGGGAGTGCTCGAGGAACTGGCCCAGGATCGAACGGACGGTGATGTTCTCCGACACACCCGGCACGCCGGCTTTGATCGTGCAGAACGTCCGGACGAGAAGGTCCACTCGCACCCCGGCCTGCGAAGCCCGGTAAAGGCTGTCGATGATCTGTTCGTCGACGAGGTGGTTGGTCTTCATCTGGATGTGGCCGTCGCGACCGTCTCGGGCGAGCTCGGTCTCCCGCTCGATCCGCTCGATGAGTCCGGTGCGCACGCCCGTCGGAGCCACGAGCAACGAGCGGTAGGAGTCCTGCCGCGAGTACCCGGTGAGCACGTTGAACAGGTCGGTGAGGTCGGCGCAGATGTTCTCGTCAGCGGTGAACAGGCCCAGGTCCTCGTACAAGCGCGCCGTCTTCGGGTTGTAGTTGCCGGTGCCGACATGCGCGTAGCGCTTGAGCTGGGTGCCCTCCTGGCGCACCACCAGCGCGGTCTTGCAATGCGTCTTCAGCCCGACCAGCCCGTAGACGACGTGACAACCGGCGCGCTCCAGCGCCTTCGCCCACTTGATGTTGGCCTGTTCGTCGAACCGCGCCTTGATCTCGACGAGGACCACCACCTGCTTGCCGGCATCGGCCGCGTCGATGAGCGCGTCGACGATGGGGGAGTCGCCGGACGTGCGGTACAGCGTCTGTTTGATCGCCAGGACGCGCGAGTCGGCTGCGGCCTGCTCGATGAAGCGCTGCACACTCGTCGCGAACGACTCGTACGGGTGGTGGACGAGGACGTCGCCCTCCCGCATCGTCGCGAACACCGATTTCGGCGTCTCACCCTCGGCAAACCGCGGGTGGGTCGAGGGGACGAAGGGCCGGTCTTTGAGCAGCGGGCGGTCCAGTTCCCAGACCTGCCACAGTGAGGACAGGTCGAGCAGGCCGGGCACCCGAAGGACGTCCTGCGGCTCGACCTCGATCTCGCTCAGGAGTAGTGCGAGCACTTCCTCGTCGATGTCCTCGCCGACCTCCAGCCGCACGGCGGGGCCGAACCGGCGCCGCACCAGCTCGCGCTCCAACGCCTGGAGGAGGTCCTCGTCGCGGTCCTCCTCGACCTCAAGGTCCGCATTGCGAGTGATGCGGAAGACGTGGTGCTCGACGATGGTCATGCCCGGGAACAGCATGTCCAGGTGTGCGGCGATGAGGTCTTCGAGCGGCAGGAATTCGGTCTCGACGGCGCTTTGAGAGACCACGACAAAACGCGGGATGTTGTTGGGAACCTTGATCCGGGCGAACCGTTCGGCCTCAGAATCCGGCTCGCGCACGAGCACGCCGAGGTTGAGCGACAAACCGGAGATATACGGGAAGGGGTGCGCCGGGTCGACGGCCAGCGGGGTGAGCAGCGGGAAGACCTTGGACTGAAAGTACTCGGCCAGCCGGGCCCGCTCGTCGTCGTCGAGGTGCTCCCAGCGCGGAATGTGGATGCCCTCGGCGTCCAGGGCCGGCGCGATGTCCTCGCCGAAACAGCGTGCCTGCCGGACCGCCAGCTCGCGGCTCTTCTCGGCGATGCGGGCCAGGGTCTCGGTGGGGCTGAGCCCGTCCGGGGACGC
>DATAEG010000146.1:0-13742 GCA_036258135.1 Jatrophihabitantaceae bacterium
CAGCCCATCGGCTTTGCGCATGCCCAGGCTCCCACCGGAACGTGTCCAGTAGCGCCTTGCGCGCGGCGGCAATCACCGTCGACGCCAACATGGCCGCATCTTGTCAGTGCAGGTTGGTGATCACGAAGTTCTTCAGGATGATCATCATGAGGCCCAGACAGGCGGCGAGGAGGGTGGTGATGAACAGCCAGCTGCCACGCAGGCCGGCGGCCCGGCCGGCGGTCCAGCCGTGAATCGTCAGCAGGGCCATCGCGATGAGCAGCGCGATGTTGGCGGCCGTAACCTGCGAGGCGCCGAACAAGCGTGCGACGATGAGCCCGAGGACCGGGACGTAGGCCGCGGTGACCATGGGCCAGGTATTCGCCATCCCGGAGCGAATCTTGGGCCAGGTCGGGAGATGCCCGTGCTCGGTCTCCTCGGCGAGGACCTCCGCGTACTGTTCGGCGATCCAGTACACCACCAGAGTCGTGAGGACCGCGATGGCAAGAGCGGCCGTGGGCAGGTGCCCTCCGGCCGCGGCTAGCACCGCAGCCGTGATGACCGTGCCGTAGATGCCCGCGGCCCGCCGGCGTCCCGCGGAATGGACGGCTGGCGGAGTGACCTCCGGCGATCCGGCCGACCCGGAATCCCGGAACGCGCTCTCTCCGGCCATCCGGCCACCCTTCGAGTCCCGCGGCGTTGGGTTCTCATGCTGCCGTGCTGGATCTGGCAGCACCAGCGCCGGCAGGGCTGTCCAGTTCTGTCAGGTTCCGTAAAACGCGCGCTGAGGTCGACGAGCCTTGTCGTCGACGAGCCAGCAACGGGCTGGCCCCTCAGGAGCGGAGTACGGGTCCCGGAACTCAAGGCGCACGCAGCAGCGAGATCTTTTGCCAGATCTTCCGGGACAGTCCGATCGTCAACGTCTCGACCTCGCTGACGGTATCGAGGACGACCGCGTCGGTCGACTCCTCGGCGCACAGGGCCGCGGTCTTGGAGATGAGCGAGAGGATCTCGGTGCAATATTCGAGGTAGTTGTTCAACAGGCCGGCGTCGAGGTCGAAGACAATGGTGACGTCGGTGCCGTGGAAGCGTTCCTGGAGGCGTTCGGGGTCCTTCGTCAGTTGGTGCATGTCCACGACATGGGCCATGGACCGCAGCCGGTGCAACAGCCCGAGCAGCCGCCGCCGGGTCAGCCGGTTCGGAAGCGACATGAGGAAGTACACCGCGATCGAGCCGTAGACAAGGTCGACGATCGCGCTCTCCAGGATCGAGAGCCACTGGAAGCCGCGGATTTCGCCGCTTTCGGGAATGGCCTCGCGTACCGCGAGGATCATCGCGGTGACGGCGATGGCGATGATGGCCGCGGCGCCGGCGGCGCACGCGATACGGATGACCCGGTTGCGTCGGCGGTCCTCCGAGGACTGCTCGGTGACCGCACGCACCAGCCCGCTGAGCTCGGCCGCCACGCCGCCCAGGTGACGGTCCGGGAAGCGGCGGGTGATGCGCACCACGAGCCGGTCGACGGTTGACTGCACGGCGGCCGGGTCTAGGTGCTGGTAGCTCGACGGCGCCGCCACAGCCATGCGGTGACCATAGTTGCGCCCGCGGCGCCCGTCGGGTGCGACACGAGGCGGCGCCGATCACCAGTGTCGGCACCTACGGGTGGTGAGGATCATGGGCCGCATGTCGGACGACGAGCTCGCGGGAATGCAGGCGCACTATGCGCGCGGCGAGGAATACGCCCGTCTGGACAGTCCGGTCGGTCAGGTCGAGTTCGACCGCACCGTCGAGACGCTCGCGGACTGGCTGCCGCCCGCGCCGGCGGTGGTAGCCGACCTCGGCGGCGGTCCCGGCCGCTATACCCTGTGGCTGGCCGAGCACGGCTACACCGTGCAGCACCGCGATTTGGTGCCGTTGCACGTCGAGCAGCTTCAGTCCGCAGTCGATCCGGGCCATCAGGTCGAGTCCGCACTCGGTGACGCGCGGCAAGTCGACCTGGCGAACGCTTCGGTCGACGCAGTCCTACTGCTCGGCCCGCTGTACCACCTCCGGGAGCGGGTAGACCGAGTCCTGGCGTTGTCCGAAGCCGGCCGCATCGTCCGCGCTGATGGGCCGATCGCCGTCGCGGTCATTTCGCGGTGGGCGCCGCGGTTGGACGGGCTGCTGGCCCAGCGCCTGTACGAGCCCTACCCGGAAGTTCCCGCACTCCTCGACCGGGTCGAGAGCGACGGCGTGCTGCCGTCGCTCTTCCCCGGCTCGTTCGAGGGCTACACCCACCGGCCCGATGAGTTGCGCGCCGAGATCACCGATACCGGCCTTCAGGTCGAGGATCTGGTCGGGCTGGAGGGCCTGGCCTTCGCCCTGTCCGACCTGGCCGAGCGGCTGGCCGACCCGGCCGGGCGCAGCGCCGTCTATGCCTCGGCGCGCGCGCTCCAGCGGGTCCCGGAACTGCTTGGGCTCAGCCCGCACTTGCTCGCCTTGGCGCGCAAACGGCGTTGAACCGGCCCGGCGAAGGCCAGTGCCGACTCCGTTACAGCGGGCGGACCTGGGTGAGCCGGACGCTGTTGCCCGACGGGTCGCGGAATCCGGCGTCGATCCCGTACGGGCGCTCCTCCGGCTTCTCGGTGAACTCGACGCCGCGGGCGGAGAGCTCTTCGTAGGACTTCTGGCAGTCCTCGGTGGTGAGGAACACCGTGCCGGCGAAGCCCTTGCTCATCAGCGTGCGCACCTCCTTGGCGGTCTCGTCGTCGAGCACCGGCGGGCCAGGGATGGCCATCAGCACGATGTCGACGTCGTTCTGCCCAGGAGGGCCGACGGTGAGCCAGCGGAAGTCGCCCATCTCCGGCAGTGTCACGTCGGCACGTACCTCCATGCCGACCTTGTTCGTCCAGAAGTCGAGCGCCTCGTCCTGGTCCTGCACCCAGAGCTGGGTGGTCGCGATCTTGATCATCGTCTTTGCTCCTTGTCCTAGGTATGTGGGTTGACGCCTGAAACGCTATGAGGCCTCAGGCGACGCCGTCTTCTCGAAACGTGCGGTGTTGCGGACGGCCGTAGACGCGCACCACGCAGGCCGGGACGAGGGCGTTGGCGGCCGCCGGCGGGAAGCTGGCGCGGTAGGCCGTCGGAGTCATCCGGAACATCCGGCGGAAGCTCGTCGTGAACGATCCGACGCTCTGCATCCCGACCAGGAAGCAGATGTCGGCCACCGACCGGTCCGTGCTGCGCAGCAGACTGGCCGCGCGTTCCAGGCGCCTGGTGAGCAGGTAGACGTGCGGCGACTCGCCGAAGGTGCGCCGGAACTGGCGGCTGAAATGGGCCGGCGAGAGCCCGGCCGCGCGCGCCAGATCGGCGACGTCGAGCGGTTCGTTGTAGCGCGCGTCGGCGAGGTCCTTGGCCCTGAGTAGATGCCGAGCCGGGGGAACGGAGGCCATCGCCCGCGATTCTGCCAGCTGGTTCCGACAGCCGATTCCGCCGGCGTCGGCCACAATCAGCGCGTGGACGTGCGTGTCCGCCTAGCCGGCGGATTCACCGTCGGGCGCGGGGGCCGGGACCTCGCGCCTGTTGAGGTCGGCAGCCGGCGGGGACGGCAGCTGCTGGCGCTGCTGGCCGTGGCGCGGCCCGCGCTGATCACCGTGGACGCGCTGGCCGAGGTGCTGTGGCCGGATGAGGTGCGTCCCCGCGCCGCCGAGGACGTGGCCACGCTGGTCAGCCGGCTCCGCAAGGTGCTCGGCCGGGCCGCCGTGGAGGGCGACCGTCACGGCTACCGTCTCGGCGCTGGCGTGACCGTTGACTTGGACGAGGCGGCCACCCTGCTCGACGCCGCCGCCGACGAGGCCGACGCCCCCGCGCTTCGCAGTGCCGCGGCCCGGCGCGCCCTGGTACTCGCCGGCGACACCCCGCCATTGCCGGACGTGGGGAGGTGGGCGGATCCGGCCCGGGCCCAATGGGCGCAGATCCGGCGTGACGCGCTGCACATGCGCAGCACCGCCGCCGCGGCCGCCGGCGAGTACCCGATCGCCGTGGAGGCGGCCCGGACCGCGGTGACCGCCGACCCGCTGGACGAGCAGGCGGCCCGCGATCTCATGGCTGCGTTCCAGGCCGGTGGCCAGACTGCGGCCGCGCTGGAGACGTACGAGCAGCTGCGGGTCGCGTTGCGGGACGAATTGGGCGCGGATCCGTCGGCGGCGACGCAGCAGTTGCATCTGGCGCTGCTGCGTGACGAGCCGTTAGGGCCTGCCCAACCGCCGCCGACAGCGCGGACCGCGGGCAGCGATCTCGTCGGGCGGGCCGACGAGCTGGACCGGCTGCGCCGGCTGTGGTCCGCGGCAGTGGCCGGGCAGCCCGGCATCGCGTTGATCGTGGGCGAGTCGGGCATCGGCAAGACCGCGCTGAACTCGGCGTTGGCCGATCTGGTCACCCGCACCGGCGGGACGGTCGTCACCGCACGCTGCTACGACACCGAGCGCTCTTTGCTGCTCCAACCGTTCGTCGACGTACTGCGCAACGCGCTCACCGCTTTGCCGGAGCCGGTCATCGCCGAGGTCGCCGGCGAGCACGCCGGCGCCCTGCTGACCGTGCTGCCGGACCTGGGGCCGATCCTGGGCGATCCGCCGCGGGTGAGCGGCCCTCCGGAACTGCTGCGCCGCCGCACCTTCGACGCCGTGGCCGGGACGTTGAGCCGGCTCGCCCGGCGTGCGCCGCTCTTGGTCAACCTCGACGACCTCCAGGACGCCGGTCGTTCCACCGTCGAGCTGCTTCACTACCTGGCCCGCCGGGCGGGCCGCGCCGCGCTGCTCGTCAGCGCCACGGTCCAGCCCGACCGCGGGGCGTCGGCGTTGGCCACGCTGCGGGACGTGGCGCACGTGGTGCGGCTCGGTCCCTTGCAGTACTCGGACGTGGCCACGTTGGCGACCCGACTGGGCCACCCCGAACTCTCCGACGCGTTGATGCGGCGTACCGCCGGTCACCCGCTGTTCGTCGTCGAGTCGTTGCGCGCCCTGCCGACGGGAAGCGCCGAGCTCCCCGACTCGTTGCGGGAAGCGGTGCTGGCCAGGGTGCGACGGTTGCCTGAGCCCGCCGAGACGGTTTTGCGGGCGGCGGCGGTCTTCGACTCCGGTGTGGCCTTGGTCGACTTGACGCCCACCGCGGGCCTGCCCCAAGGCGTCGTCGAGAAGGCCTGCGAACGCGCCCTCGACGCCGGCCTGCTCGCGGTGACCGGACGCGACTACGAGTTCGCCCACGACCTCGCCCGCGAGGTGCTCTACCTGTCCACCCCCGAACCGACCCGGGTAGCCCTGCATCGCCGGGCCGCCGACCAGCTGTCCGAACGTCCCGAGGCGCTGGCCCGGCACGCTCAGGCCGCGGGCGAGCCGGCCCGCGCTGCGCGGGCATGGCTGATCGCGGGGGAGACGGCGATGCGCGGCTACCTGGTGGCCGACGCCGAGCGCATGGCCGAGGACGCCTTCGCCGCTGCGAGCGAGGCCGGACAGCAGGAGCTCGCCGCCCGCGCGCTGGTGCTGCGCGGTCGGGCCCGGGAGGCGGCGGGCGACAACGCTGAGGCCGTCGCCGATCTCCGGTCTGCCATCAGCGTGGCTCAACAAGTCGGCGACCGCCGGCTGGAACTCACGGCGATCACTCAGCTCACGCCGGCTGCGTTCGGCCTGCCCGCCGACGACGCGGAGTCCTACCTCGACCGTGGCCTGGCCCTGTGCCGCGAGCTGGGCGATCACGTGACCGAGATCCATACCCTCGGCAAGCTCTCGGTGTTGAACACGAATCGGCTGCGTTTCGCCGAAGCAATGCGACTGGCCGAGCGCTCGGTGGCGGCCGCCCGCGAAAGCAGGGACGAGGCGGCGCTGGCCGCGGCCCTCGACAGCCTCAAGACGGGCTGGGCCTATCTCGGTGAGGTCGACCGGTTGGCGCCGGTGATCGACGAGCTCGAAGGTCTGCTGCGCCGCCGCGGCGATCTGTTCTTCCTGCAATGGACGGCGTTCGAGGCGGCCTTCGCCGCGCTGGCCGCCGGAGACTTCGACGCCGCCCTAACCCAGATCGAGCACGCCCACGACATCAACCGGCGCAGCGGCTTCCTCAGTTACGAGCCATGGTTTACGGCCCACCTCGGCTGGGTCAGTCGGCTCGCCGGGGATCTGCCGGCGGCCCGGCGGTTCGGCCGCACCGCGTGGGAGCGTGCCGTCGAGCTGGCTCATCCGTGGTGGCGGGCCACGGCCGCGGGTTGCTACGCCACCACGCTGCTGCAGGACGACGATGCTGACGAGGCGGTGAACATACTCGAGCGGGTACGCCCCGAGGTGGAGCGCATCGGCATCGAGTCCTACCTGTTGCGCTGCCTGGCCCCGTTGGCCGAGGCCACCGGCGACCCGGACATCATCGGTCAGGCCGACGCGACGCTGGCCCGGTTGACGGCACCGGACGGCTCGGCCTGGATGCTCGGCGCGGACGTGTACCTGTGCCTGGCCCGGGCCTGGTACCGCGTCGGTCATCCCCACCGGGCCGACCAGGTGCTGGCGCCGCTGCTGGCCGCCGCCCGACGCATTCCCTGGCGGCCCGTAGTGGCCGAGGTGGAACGGCTCCAGGCCGTCCACGCATAGCGCTCCAAAGTTCTGCAACGTAACTGCAATGCCCCTGCGGAGGATCGCGCTGACCGATCCATTCCACGAGGGGGAGACATGGCACTTGACGAAGGCAAGTTAATGGCGTTTGTGCACCAGTTCGTCGGGGACCTGGGGGCGACGATCTCGGCCGGGAACGTCGTACTCGGCCACCGGCTGGGCCTGTACCGGGCGCTGGCCGAGTCGCCGGCCACCGCCGCCGAACTCGCCGCCAAGACCGACACCGATGAGCGGTACATCACGGAGTGGCTGCGCGGCCAGGCGGCCGGCGGCTACGTCGAGTACGACGCCGCGAACGACTCGTTCTCCATGACCGAGGAACAGGCGTTCGCGCTGGCCAACCCGGACGGCGGCATCTACGCGCCCGGCGCGTTCGTGCTGGCGCTGGGCTCGCTTCAGGCCATCTCGGAGATCGAGAACGCCTTCCGCACCGGCAAGGGCTTCGGCTGGCACGAGCATGGCCACGAGGTCTTCGTGGGCTGCGAACAGTTCTTCCGTCCCGGCTACATCGCCAACCTGGTGCCCGGCTGGATCCCGGCACTGGACGGCGTCGAGGCCAAGCTGCGCGCCGGCGCCAAGGTTGCCGACGTGGGTTGTGGGCTGGGCGCGTCGTCCGTACTGCTCGCGCAGGAGTACCCGAACTCGCAGATCACCGGCTCGGACTACCACGAGGGCTCCATCGACCTGGCCCGCAAGCGCGCCGCCGACGCCGGGGTGGCCGACCGGACCACGTTCCAGATCGCGTCCGCCCAAGACTTCACCGGGCACGGCTACGACCTGGTGGCAACCTTCGACTGCCTGCACGACATGGGCGACCCGCTGGGCGCGGCCCGGCACATCCGCGAGTCCCTCGCCCCGGACGGAACCTGGCTGATCGTCGAGCCGATGGCCGGCGACACGGTAAGCGACAACCTCAACCCGGTCGGCCGGGTCTACTACAACTTCTCCACGTTCCTGTGCGTCCCGAACGCCATGTCGCAGGCCGGCGGCTACGCTCTCGGCGCCCAGGCGGGCGAGGCGGCGATCCGCCGGGTCGTCACCGATGCCGGGTTCACCCGGTTCCGCCGGGCCAGTGAGACGCCGTTCAACCTGGTGTACGAAGCCCGCCCGTAGGAACCTCTATCGCCGGGGGAACACTCGGCGTTCCTGCGGGGGTCCCCGGGGGGAGGGAATGGAGATGCGCGCTCGCACGCCGGATTTCGAGGGCATGGTCGAGACCCACGGCGCCAAGGTCGCCTACGAGGTCTACGGCACGTCCGGCCCGACGGTGGTGTTCCCGCCTATCTCGACGTTCGTCACCAGCCGGGCCTGGAAGGGGCAGATCCCCTTCCTGGCCCGGCACCGGCGTCTGGTCGTCATCGACGCGATCGGCAACGGCCGCTCCGAGCGTTCGCTCGTCCCAGAGGCGTACACCGACCAGGCTCGCGTCGACACCACCTTCGCCGTGATGGACGAGGCCGGCGTCGAGACCGCAGCCTTGGTCGGAATCTGCTCCAGCGCCTGGGTCGCGCTGCTGTGCGCGGCGCAGCGCCCCGAGCGCGTCCTCGGAGTGGCCGCGATCTCGCCGATGGCGCCGTACTTCCCGCAGGGGCCGGCGGAGGCACCCGGCTACATCGAGACGTCCTACCCGAGGACGCCTGAGGGATTGGCCGGCTACTTCGAGTTCTTCTTTGACGAGATGCTGCCCGAGCCGCATTCGTCCAAGCCGCGCGAGGACGCGATCGGCTGGGGGGCGGAGACCACAGCGGAGATCGTCGCCCTGGCCGAGTCCGTGCCGTCGGTCGTGCACAGCCGTGCTGAAACCGAAGCGATGCTGGAGAAGATCGGCTGCCCGGTCTTGGTGGTGGCCGGCGAGAACGACCGGTGCCAGACCATCGAACGCACGCGCACCGTCACCGACGTCCTGGGTGCGGAGAGCGTCGAGGTCATCGGCGGGGGACACCTCGTCCAGGCCCGCGAACCGGTGGCGGTGAACCTGGCGGTGGCCTCGTTCCTGGACCGGGTGCTGCCGGTACCACGCCCGGCCCGCACCGTGGTCCGGCCGGCCGTGGCCGGACCACGCGTGCTTTACCTGTCCTCACCGATCGGCCTCGGCCACGCCCGCCGGGACGTCTCGATCGCCCGGGCCCTGCGCGCGGCGCGGCCGGAGGTGCAGGTCGACTGGCTGGCCCAGCCGCCGCTGACGCAATGGCTGCAGGAGCGTGGCGAGGCCGTCCATGCCGCGTCCCACCTGCTGGCCAGCGAGACCGCGCATATCGACGCCGAGTGCGGCGAGCACGCGCTGAACGCGTTCCAGGCAATCCGTCGGATGGACGAGATCCTGCTGGCCAACTTCATGCTGTTCAACGAGATCGTCGAGCGGGAACGTTACGACCTATGGGTCGGCGATGAGGCCTGGGACCTGGACTACTTCCTCCACGAAAACCCCGAGCTCAAGCAGGCGCCGTATGCGTGGCTCACCGACTTCGTGGGCTGGCTGCCCACGCCGGAAGGTGGGGCGTCCGAGGCCGAGCTCACCGCGGACTACAACGCTGACATGCTGGAGCAGATCGCCCGCCTGCCCTGGCTGCGGGACCGCTCGATCTTCGTCGGCAGCCCGGACGACATCGTCCCCGACGCCTTCGGCCCCGGCCTGCCGGGCATTCGCGAATGGACGACCGCACATTACGAGTTCAGCGGGTACGTCGCCGACCCACCGTCCGCGGCGGACCGCGCCCAGTTCGGCTTCGGGCCAGAGCCGGTCTGCGTGGTCGCGGTGGGCGGCAGCGGCGTCGGCGCCAGCCTGCTGCGGCGCGCGGTCGAGGCGCACGAGGAACTCGCCGCCAGGGTGCCCGGGCTGCACACAGTACTGGTGACCGGGCCGCGGATCGACCCCGCCTCGATCCCGGCTCCATCTGGCGTCGAGGTCCGCGGCTACGTGCCCGACCTCGACCGGATGCTGACGGCGTGTGACGTGGCGCTGGTCCAGGGCGGGCTGGGCACGACGATGGAACTGGCCGCGGCCGGCACCCCGTTCGTGTACGTGCCACTGCGTAGTCACTTCGAGCAGAACCGGCACGTCCGGCACCGGCTGGAGCGGTACCGGGCCGGTCGCTGCGTGACCTGGGAGGAGGCCACTCCGGGCCATCTGGCCGACCAGCTCTCCGCTGCCATGCGCTCCAAGCGGCGGCCCCGGCCGGTGGAGACCGACGGCGCTCAGCGGGCCGCGGCACTGCTGGCTGATCTGTTCTGAGCGACCGCACGCCGCTGCCGAGTGGCACCATCTACGGATGGGGAGGGCGCCGACGGACGAAGCCTGGAGCGTCCTGCGCGCCGGCGACGCCGCAGCGGCGCGTCGCGCCTTCGAGGCGGCGTTGGCGGACAACGACAGCGGTGAGGTGCGCGAGGGCCTCGCCACCGCGCTGTATCTGGAGCACATGTACGTCGAGGCGGCCGACCAGTACGAGCTCGCCTTCTCCGCTTTCCGCGCGGCGCACGATTACATGGCGGCTGGCCGGGCGGCCCGGACCGCCGCCTGGATTCGCGGCAGTGTCCTCGGCGAATGGGCCGTCCAGAGTGGATGGCTGGCCCGGGCCCGCACTGTCTTCGCCGAGGCGGGTGAGAACCAGCCCGAATACGGCTGGGTTCTGATCATCGAATCGTTCTCCGAACCCGATCCGGATGTTCGCGAGGCGCTGCTCCGCCGGGCCATGGAGATCGGGCGTCGCTTCCACGACCCCGACATCGAGAATGAAGCGCTCGCCTACCTCGCTTCCGTCTACATCCTGACCGACCGCGCGGAGCAGGGGTTCCTCCTGTTCGACGAGGCGCTGGCCGCCGCGTGCACAGGCGAGATGACCGACCTGGCCGCGGTCGACTCGATGTTCTGCGGGTTCTATTGGGCCTGCGAGCTGCTCAACGACGTGCCGCGCGCCGACCAGTGGATGCGCGCCGCCGCGGGACTGATGAGCCAACGCAACGTGGTGGCCGCGTTCTGCCGGGCGCACTACGGGGGCATCCTCACGGCTGCCGGACGGTGGCCGGAGGCTGAGGCCGAGCTGGTAAAGGCGGCGCAGCGTTTCGAGCGAGGAATCTCGGCCCGCCGCGAGGCGGCCTTGATCCGATTGGCGGATCTGCGCATCCGGCAAGGTCGTCTGGAGGAGGCGGCCCAGCTGCTCGTCGGCCTCGAGCATCATCCCGACGCGGTACGCGCGGTGGCTTTCCTCCACCTCGCCCGCGGTCAGACCGCGGTGGCGCGGGACCTGCTGGAGCGGGCCACCGAAGGTCCGGACGACGCGGTTCCCCAAGCCGGATTGGCTGCGGCCACGATGATCGGCCCTTTGCTAGGGCTGCTGGTGGAGGTTCAGCTCGCCGAGGAAGACGTCGACGCCGCGGGACGGACGGCGCTGCGGCTGCAACGTCTCGCTGACGCACAGCACGGCCCGTACCTCATCGCGGCGGCCGCTCTGGCGCAGGGCCTGGTGTGCGCCGCGACAGATCAGCGCGACGCCCGGGCCCGGCTGCACCGGGCCATGGAGGGGTTCGCGCTGGCGCAACTACCGATGGAGCGGGCCCGGGCCCGGCTGGAGATGGCCCGCTCCTTTGCGGAGGGCTCACCGGAGCTGGCCGTCGTCGAGGCGAAGGGCGCGCTGGCGGACTTCGAGCGGCTGGGTGCGGCCCGGTACGCCGACGCCGCTGGAGCGCTGCTTCGCTCGCCCGGCGCCCGGGTACGAACCGGCGCCAAGGGTGTTGGCGCTCTGACCAAGCGGGAGACCGAGGTCCTCGCGTTGCTCGGTGCCGGGCTGTCGAACCCGGAGATCGCGGACCGGCTCTACATCACTCGGAAGACGGTGGAGACCCACGTGGGGAATCTGCTGTCGAAGCTCGGGCTGCGCAACCGCGCCGAGGCGGCTGCGTTCGCAGTGCGGGAGGGTATCCAGCCCTGATTGCCGGGTGCCGCCTCGGGGAGTTCACCGATGTGGCAGTGCCCCGCGGCTGCCAACCTGGCCGCATGTCTCTGCATTACGACGTGATCGTCGTCGGGGCGCGCTGCGCCGGATCGCCGACCGCGATGCTGCTGGCCCGGCGCGGGTATCGGGTGCTCGTAGTCGACAGATCGAGGTTCCCCAGCGACACGATCTCGACGCACCTCATCCATCCGCCGGGCGTGGCCGCGCTACGGGACTGGGGATTGCTCGACCGGCTCATCGCGACGGGGTGCCCGCCCATCTCGACCTACGCGTTCGACTTCGGTCCGTTCACGCTCGCGGGTCGGCCCGGCCACGCCGCCGCCGACGTCGCCTACTCGCCGCGCCGGACCGTCCTCGACAAGCTGCTCGTGGACGGCGCCGCCGAGGCCGGCGCCGACGTCCGGGAGGCCGTCACCGTCGACGACGTGGTGATGGAGGACGCTCGGGTCGTTGGTATCCGCAGCCATGCGAAGGGCGGTCCGACCGTCACGGATTACGCCCGGGTCGTCGTCGGCGCGGACGGTCGGCACTCCTCGGTGGCCAAGGCGGTGTCGCCGGCGCGCTACCACGAGCGACCGCCCATTTTGGCCGGCTACTACTCGTACTGGAGCGGCCTGCCGATGGACGGCCGGTTCGAGACGTACGTCCGGCCCGGCCGCGGGTTCGCGGCGATGCCCACCCACGACGATCTCACCTTGGTGGTGGGCGGTTGGCCGACCGCGGAGTTCGAGGCGAACCGCAGCGACATCGAGGGCAACTACCTGAAGATGTTTGAGCTGGCGCTCGACTTCGCCGAGCGGCTCGGCGCCGCGACTCGGATGGAGCGCATCGTCGGGACGGCGGTGCCGAATTACTTCACCACGCCGTTCGGCCCGGGATGGGTGCTGGTGGGCGACGCCGGATACAACAAGGACTTCATCACCGCTCAAGGCATCACCGACGCGTTCCGCGACGCCGAGCTGTGCGCTGCGGCGATCGACCACGCCCTAGCCGGCACCCGGCCGTTCGAGTCCGCGATGCGCGACTACCAGCAGACCCGGGACGCTCACGTGCTGCCGATGTTCGAGTTCACCTGTCAGCTGGCGGCCCTCGAGCCGCCGCCACCGGAACTCGCCGAGCTGCTGGCCGCCATCCACGGCAACCAGGAGGAGATGGACGCCTTCGCCCGGCTCAACGCCGGAGTGACCTCACCCGCGGAGTTCTTCGCGCCGTCCAACGTCGAGCGGATCATGACACTGGCCGGTGCGCCCACGCCCGCGTAGGGCGGTCCATTGAGCTACCGGGCGGGCCGCTGCGTGACCTGGGACGAGGCCACGGCCGGCCATCTGGCCGACGAGCTTTCCGTCGCCATGCGCTCCAAGCGGCGGCCCCGCCCGGTCGGACCGACGGCGCGATGCGCGCCATGCTCGCCGACCTCTTCTGACGCCCGTACCCTCAGGTCCGTCCGCGCGCGTAAGGGCGTTCTTCGGTCGCGATAGCGTCTGTGCCTACCTCGATCGCCGGTCGACGCGAAGGAGATGCCATGGCCACCGCGCCCACGCCGCCGGAGAAGTCGCCGCGCACGCGCCGAGTCACACGCCCAACTTCAAGCCGCGCGTTCACAGCGGCGCCGGTCGCGAAGACGGCCACTCCGACGAAGACCGCCGTGCGGAAGGCTCCCGCGAAAAGGACTGCCGCCGCGGAAACGGCGCCGGCTGCCAAGACAACTGCCGTAAAGAAAACGGCGCGGGTCGCTAAGCCGTCATCGACGGCCAAGCCAACGTCCGTCCCGTCCGCCCGGGTCCACGCCACCGCACCGGCTGAAACCGTTGCATCCCCGCAGAACAGCTTGGACGACCTGGAACGGCGCGAAGCGGCGCTCCGCATGGCTTTACGCGATCACTCTCGGGACCTGAAGAACCTGAAGAAGACGATCAAGCGGCAGCGCATCAAGATCGACTCCCTCAAGGTTGACCTGGCCAAGGCCACCAAGAAGCGGAAGGCCGCAGCAAAGGGCGGTTGATGGTCAGTCCCGTGCGGCTGGCCGTCGTCCACAGCCTTGTTAGATTTCTCGTGCTCTGTCCACAGATTTCGTCAGGCCGTCCCGGGCGGTCTTGCGGTTCTTTAGATTCAGACGTATGAGCGGGCAGCTGGTCGGGACGGTGGTTGAGGAGGCCGTGGTGGCGCTGGATGCTGCGCTGGACCG
>DATAEG010000147.1:0-10110 GCA_036258135.1 Jatrophihabitantaceae bacterium
CGCGAGTGCGGCGAGCAGCGCCACTTGGGCAATGAGCCCGATCACTGTGCCCGTTCGAACTGTCCGCACCCCTGCCTCCGTGTCTTCGGCGTACAGGAGTAGCACGGCAGGTCCGACGATACGGTTCATTTTCGAACCCGGGGAAGGATGAGACCGGTGAGGCGTGAGGCGCGGGCGTTCTGGCTGCGCGAACCGGGCGTGGGCGAGATCCGGCCGGCCCGGCTGCCGGAGCCGGGTCCTGACGAATTGGTGATCCGGACGATTCGTTCCGCGGTCAGCCGCGGCACCGAGACGCTCGTGTTCCGCGGCGGCGTCCCGACCAGCCAATACGCCGACATGCGGGCGCCATTTCAGGACGGCGACTTCCCAGGGCCGGTGAAATACGGCTACCTGAACGTCGGCGTGGTCGAGCACGGGCCCACGCCGCTGCGCGGCCGCACCGTCTTCTGCCTCTACCCGCACCAGACCGCCTACGTCGTGCCGTCCAGGTCCGTTGTCGTCGTGCCCTACGAGGTGCCGGCCGAACGGGCCGTCCTCGCCGGGACGGTGGAGACCGCCGTCAACGCCCTTTGGGACGCGCCGCCGCTGGTCGGCGACCGTGTCGCGGTCGTCGGCGCTGGGATGGTCGGGTGCTGCGTGGCCCGGCTTGTGGCCCGGATCCCAGGCGTCCAGGTGACTCTCGTCGACGTCGACGCCGCGCGCGCCGAGGTCGCCGCCACGCTCGGCGCCGAGTTCGCCGAGCCCGACGCTGCTCCCGGTGGACGCGATCTGGTGTTCCACACCAGCGCCTCGTCGGCCGGCCTGCAGCGTTCCTTGGAGCTGCTCCGGCCCGAGGGCATCGTGGTCGACCTCAGCTGGTACGGCGATGCCGAGGTGACGTTGTCGTTGGGTGGCGCGTTCCATTCGCAGCGGCTCGGCATCCGGGCTAGCCAGGTGGGCCGGGTGGCGCCGGCCCGACGCGACACCCGCACCACCACTGACAGGCTCGAACTCGCTCTGGACCTGCTTCGCGATCCCGCCTTCGACGTCCTATTGACCGGAGCCTCGCCGTTCGAGGAGCTGCCCGACGTGATGGGACGGCTCGCCGCCGGCCAGCCCGCGCTCTGCCACAGCATCACCTACGGGGACGGGCGGTTGCCATGTACAGCGTGACCGTCCGCGACCACATGATGATCGCGCACAGCTTCCGCGGTGAGGTCTTCGGTCCGGCGCAGCAGTTGCACGGCGCGACATACGTCGTCGACGCCACGTTCCGCCGGGAGGCGCTCGACGCCGACAACGTCGTAGTGGACATCGGCCGTGCCACCGAGACGTTGCGGGCCGTCGTCGGCGAGCTGACCTACCGCAATCTCGACGACGATCCGGCGTTGGCCGGCGTCAACACCACAACCGAGGCGCTGGCTGCGTTGATCGCGGACCGGCTGGCCGACTGGATACACGCCGGCGCGTTCGGCGAGACCGGGCGAGGTCTGGCGGAGATCGCGGTGACCTTGCACGAGTCACACGTGGCCTGGGCGAGTTACGAGCGGCTCTTATGACGCGGACAGTCCACATCGTCGTCCCGGACGGCATCGACGACGCGACCAGGCCGAGCGGCGGCAACTTCTACGACCGCCGGGTCTCCGATGGCCTGGCCGCGACCGGGTGGGACGTGTGTGACCACGGCGTCACGCCGGAGTCGCTGGGCGCGACGGTTGACCGCCTTCCGGACGGCGCGCTGGTGGTGATCGACGGCCTGATCGCATCACGCGCCGCGGCAGTGCTGGTGCCGGCCTCGCACCGCATGCGCCTGGTCGTCCTCATGCACATGCCCGTCGGCGATACGCAGGAATGCGCCGTCCTGTCCGCGGCCGAGGCCGTTCTCACCACGAGCGCGTGGACTCGTGCACACCTGCTTGACCTCTACCCCCTGGAGGCGGCGCGAGTGGTGGCCGCACCGCCGGGTGTGGATCCGGCCGACGTCGTGCCCGGCACGGCAGACGGCGGCGAGCTGCTGTGCGTGGCCGCGGTAGCGGCGCACAAGGGCCACGACGATCTTGTGCACGCCTTGGCCGCGCTCACCGACCTACCGTGGCGTCTGACGATGGTCGGCACGATTGACCGCGACCCGGAGTTCGTCCGGCGGCTGCGGGATCGGGCCACGGCCGCGGGCATCGCCGACCGGATGATCTTCCGAGGACCGCTGGTCGGTGCCGAACTCGACGCCGCGTATGCCCGCGCGGACGTCCTCGTCCTGACGTCGCGAGCGGAGACGTACGGCATGGTGATCACCGAGGCGCTCGCCCGCGGGCTGCCCGTGATCGCGACCTCGGTGGGCGGGGTCCCCGAGGCTCTCGGTCGAGTCGGATCCATCCGTCCAGGCCTGCTGGTTCCGGTCGGCGACCCGACCGCTTTCTCGGCGGCGCTGTATCGCTGGCTCTGCGACGAGCGCCTTCGCCAGCGACTGCGCCAGGCGGCGCGGCAACGTCGGCGCAAGCTGACGGGATGGTCGGCGACCGCGGACCGCATCGCCAGGGTCTTGGCCAAGGTGGCGGCATGATTACCCCGCCAACGGCCTCGCTTCGCTCGCCCGTCCGGCGGGGGCCCCGCGTGAGAGGGATATGGGCCTGGGCGCGCCTGGCCGGCGGCGTGGCGATCCTGGCGGTCCTGGTCTGGCGGCTGGGCACCGGCCCGTTCGTCGACGGCCTGCAAACCATCAACGCCTGGTCGTTGCTCGCGGCGACATCCATCACGCTGCTGACCACGGTTGTCAGCGCCTGGCGTTGGACCATCGTGGCGCGTGGCCTGGGCGTCGGTATCCCGCTGCCGACCGCGATCGCGGCGTACTACCGGTCTCAGTTCCTGAACACCGCACTTCCCGGCGGCGTCCTCGGCGACGTGCATCGCGGCGTCCGGCACGGGCAGGACGTGGGCGACGTGGGCCGGGGGCTGCGGGCGGTGGCGTGGGAACGCACAGCCGGCCAGGCCGTGCAAGCCGCGCTGACCGTCTGCGTCCTGCTGGCCATGCCGTCTCCGGTGCATTCCGTGACGCCGACGGTGCTCATGGTCGCGGTGCCGATCGCGCTCGGCTTGATCGTGATCACCCGAGCCCTTCCCCGGAACGGCTTGTCGCGCACCGCGCGGATACTCCGGGCGGCCGAGGCCGACATCCACGAAGGTCTGCTTCCGAGCCAGGCATGGCCGGGGATCGCCGTCGCGTCGGCGCTCGCGCTCGCCGGCCACACGACGATCTTCCTGGTCGCGGCGCGCACCGCGGGGACCACGTCGTCGACGCTGACGCTGGTGCCGCTGGCGATGCTCTCGCTGCTCGCAAGCGCGGTACCGACGAACATCGGCGGCTGGGGTCCGCGGGAGGGCGTCGCCGCGTGGTTGTTCGCGGCTGCCGGTCTGGGCGCCGACCAAGGCGTCGCCACGGCGACGGTATTCGGGGTGATGGGGCTGGTGGCCAGCCTGCCCGGCGCCGTCGTCCTCCTGGTGGCCTGGTGGCGTCGCCGTGCCCGGGCAACAAAGCCGACTTTGGACGTACCGGCCCCGCCGCTCGAGGCGGCGCTGCATGGCTGACCGTCCGTACACGCTGCTGAGCTGCGGCATGTCGATCGACGGCTACCTCGACAGCGCCACCGTCAAGCGGCTGCCGCTGTCCAACGACGCCGACCTCGACCGGATCGACGCGGTGCGGGCCACCAGCGATGCGATCCTCGTCGGCGCCGCCACGGTGCGCAACGACAACCCGCGGCTGCTCATCCGCTCGTCCGCCCGGCGCCGCGAGCGGGAGGCACAGGGTTTGCGGCCGACGCCGATCAAGGTGACGGTGACTCGACACGGCCGGCTGGACGCCGACTCCGACTTCTTCCAGATCGGCGACACGCAGAAGGTCGTCTACTGCGCGAGCCCGCACTTCGCGGAAGCGTGCTTACGGCTCGGGGCGGTGTCCTGCGTCGTCGACGGTGGCGATCCGCTTCGCATGCAACGGGTCAGCGAGGACCTCCATTCCCGCGGCGTGCGCCGGCTTATGGTCGAGGGCGGCGGCAGCGTATTGACGCAGTTCCTCACTGCCGACCTCGCTGACGAGTTGCAGTTGGTCGTCGCGCCGTTCTTCGTCGGCGATTCCCAGGCCCGCCGCTTTGTGAGCGATGGCCGGTTCCCCTGGCATCCGCAGCGCCGGGCGACCCTGGCCGAGGTCCGGCAGATCGGTGACGTCGTGCTGCTGCGCTACGCCCTCTCACCGCGGTTCTCCGCCGAAAGCGCGGGGGAGGCGTGACCGGTCGGCGGCCTCGACCTGGCCTACGTCAGGGCGCGGTGGTGACCGGCCGCAGGATCCGATCCACCTCGTCGTGCCCCGGGCGGCTGAGGTAGCGGTTCTCCGGCTGGCACCACTCCAGCGGCGTCCGCCCGTGATCCGGATCGCGTAGGTCAGGGTCGGCACCCAGCTCGAGGAGGAGCCGGACGCTGGCCGGGCGGCCGTGCTCCGCGGCGGTGTGCAGCGGAAGGCGATGCCACTGCGCGTCGGCGGTGTTGACGTCGGTGTCCGCCGAGACGAGCGCTCGGACCGCCTCGAGCCGTTGGTGGTCGGCGGCGAACACCAGCGCCCGCAGGCGAGTCTGTTCGTCGGCCTCATCCAGCGACCAACCGCTCACGTCCCCGACAGCCGCGGCCATCTCCAGGCTCTCCACTCGCGCCCCGGCGGCGACCAGAGCGTCGATGACGTCGGTCATGCCGAAGACCGCGGCATGTTCCAACGCGGTCCCCCCAGGCACGCCTCCGCTGTCGGCGCCGGCCCGGGTTTCGAGCTGGGCGCCGGCGGCGATGAGCACGGCCGCGGCCTCGGCGTCGCCGTAGCTGGCGGCCGTGATCAACGGGGTCTCGCGCGTGCCCGGCCCGCCCTCGATCGGGGCTCCGGCATCGATGAGCGCCTGAGCCATGGCCCCGGTCCCGCGCAAGTCGGCCGTGAGGCCGGCGGCGCGGGCATCAAAGCGCAGCATCGCCGTCAACGATAGGGGCTCCACACCGCGACGATGGTCGCCGAACCTCGCCAGCGGACGGCGGGCCAGGTCCGGCTGGTCGGCCAGGAGGCGACGTAGAGCGTCGACATCACGCAGGTTCAGGATCGTGCGCCGTTCGACCTCCGCCTTCATCGCCGGCCAGCTCGGGAACCCGTAGTCGCGAGCCAGGGCGAGTTGGGCCGCAGCCAGCGTCGGACGGTCGGACACGGCGGCGATCTGCCCGCTCGCGTCCGGATCACCGCGCTGGGCGGCGTGTAGCAGGTCCTTGGCTTGATGGCGCAGCTGGGTCAGGTCGGCAAGCGCAGGAAGGTATCGCATGACGTCTCCTTTGTCGGCCCGCGGTCCGCGAACGGGCAAGGAGAACGTCGGATCGGACGACTCTCACGACACCATGAGGTGGACTCAGTCCTGCCCGCGGACCCGGCGGCGCCCTCACACGCCGACCTCGATCTTACGAGAAGGACGGTGCGTTCCGGCCGGTGCGGCTTCGGAGAGCCCGATCCGCCGGTGCAACCGGGCCAACGGCTTCGGCGCCCACCAGTTCCAATCGCCGGCCAGGCGCATGAAGGACGGGACCAGAACACCGCGTACCAGCGTGGCGTCCAGAAGGATGGCCAGCGCTGTTCCGATGCCGAATAGCTTCAGGAAGCTGACCGAGCTCGTGGCGAAGGCCAGGAACGTCACCGACAGCAACGCGGCCGCCGTCGTGACTATGCGACCGGTCCGGGCCAGGCCTTCGGCCACCGCGTCACCGTTGCTCATCCCGCTGTCGTGCAGCTCCTTGACCCGTGACAGCAGGAACACCTCGTAGTCCATCGACAGGCCGAACGCGATGCAGAACAGCAGCACGGGCATTGAGGTGTTGATCGGTCCCGGTGTGAACCCGAGGACGCCCGAGAAATGGCCCTCTTGGAAGATCCACACGATCACCCCGAATACGGCCGAGAGGCTGAGCACGTTGAGGATCAGCGCTTTGATCGGCAGCACGACGCTGCCGGTGAACAGGAACAGCAGGATGAACGTGCTCAGCGCGATCCACAGCGCGGCCAGCGGCAGCCCGGAGGCGATGGCCGCCTTGGAGTCCACGAGTTCGGCCGGCGCACCGCCGACGTGAACCTGCGTGCCGGTCGGTGGGGGCACGTCGCGAACCGCCCCAACCAGGTCCTGGCTTGCCGTCGACGAGCTGTCCGCCGGTCCGTTGATCAAGAGGTATTGCCCGCCGGGCCGGGTGAAGCGCGCCGCGTCCGGCTGTCCGCCGCGGGCACCGTCCGTCCACGTGCCGCCCGCGTACTGGACGGAGACGACGTGCGGCAGCTGCGAGACTCGTGCGGCGTAGCCGTCGACGGCTCTGGACGCCGGCGAGCCGCTGACGACGGCGTAGGTCGCCGCGTCTGCACTCACGTCGAAGTCCGTCCGGAGGGCGTCGCCGACCTGACGGCTCGAGTGCGACGTCGGCAGCACCCGGTCGTCCGGCGTGGCAAAGGTGATGGACAGGAACGGGATGCCGACAAGCAGGAGCAGGGCGATCACCGGCACCGCGCTCGCGATCGGCCGGCGCATGACGCCACTGGCCACCCGGCGCCAGAACGAACTCTCCTGCGATGCGGAGACAACCGGGCGCCGGCGGGGCAGCCGACCGGCGTTCACTCGCGGGCCCAGGACGGCCAGGAGCGCGGGCAAGCTCACCACGGCGGCGAGCATGGCCACAACCACGACGCCGATTCCGGCGTAGGCGAAGGAGCGGAGGAAGTACAGCGGGAAGACCAACATCGCGCCGAGCGCCACCGCCACGGTGGCCGCCGAGAACACCACGGTACGTCCCGCTGTCTGAAGGGTTCGGACCATCGCCGCCTCGGTGTCGCGGCCGTCGGCCAGTTCCTCGCGGAACCGGCTGACGATCAGCAGCGAGTAGTCGATGGCCAGGCCTAGGCCCATGGCGGTGGTCAGGTTGATCGAATAGGTCGAGACGCTCGTCATGTGCCCGAGCACGTCGAGCACGGCGAACGTTCCGAGCACGGCGGCCAGCCCCACACCGAGAGGCAGCAGGGCAGCGACGGCGCTGCCGAAGGCGAGCAACAGGAGCAGAAGCGTCAACGGGACGGCAATGCTCTCGGCCAGAGCGAGATCCTTGGCGATCTGGGTTGTCACGTCGTCGTTCACGCCGAGTTGGCCACCCGCCTGTATGCGCACCGGCCCGTGGTCGGTGGCGACGTCCTTGATGACCGCGGTCGCGGTCTTGGCCGCCTGGTCCTCGTCACCGGAGACATGCGCGGCTATCAGCCCCGCATGCCCGTCCCGGCTGGCCAGACTGAAGACGTGTTCGGTCCAATACGAGACGACGTTGTCGACACCCTTCTCGGCCTTCAGCCGGTCCACGGCGGCGGTGGCCGCACTGGCCACGTCGGTGGCGTCGAGGTTGCCGTCCGTTGGCGTGGCCAAAAAAGCGAGGTTGGTCTGTCCGCCGAACTGTGAGTCGATCAACGCGCGGGCCTGGCTGGAGTCCGAGTTCGGGTCGTCGAATCCGCCGCCCTTGAGTACGCCGAAGGTGCCGCCGGCCAATACCCCGAACACGACCAGGACCGCCGCGGTGCCCAGGAGCACCAGGCGGCGGCGTCGAACTATCAAGCGAGCGAAGGTGGTGATCATGTGCGCGTACTCCCCCTGCGGTCTATTGCTGCGGTTCCACGTGCTGGTTGTGAACAGTGTTCACAGCAAGAGCAGCGTTGTCAACACCGTTCTTGAAGTGAGCAACGCTCACAGTTTGTGCTACGATTCTCGCGTGCCCACTCCGCCCGTCGCGACCCGGCGCGAGCGCGTTCGTGTCGAGACGACCGCGGAGATCAAGCAGGCGGCCTGGGCGGACATGGCCCGCAACGGCGCGAGCGCCCTCTCGCTACGCGCCGTCGCCCGCGACATGGGAATGGCCCCGTCGGCGATCTACCGCTATTTCGCCAGCCGCGACGACCTGCTCACCGCGTTGATCATCGATGCGTTCGGGGCCCTGGCCGACACGCTCGACGCCACGTACGAGCGGGTCCGCGGCGCCGGCGCGCCGAACGCGGGCGCGGAGTTTCTGGCCCTGGCCGCGGCGTACCGACGGTGGGCGCTGGAACATCCGACCGAGTACCGCTTGGTCTTCTCGACGCCCGTGCCCGGCTACACCGGCACGCCGGGTACGACCGCGGCCGCCGCACGCGCGACTTCGGCACTAGAGCGCGTCATTTGCGACATGGTCGAGGAAGGGTCCGTCGATGTCGCCGGGATGGACGCGCTACTCAACGACGAGCTGCGCAAGCAACTGGCCACCTGGGCGGCGATGCTTGGCGACGACCTTCCCGAGGGCGCGGTCTTCGCGGCCATGCTCTGCTACATCGCGATGCACGGCGCCATCAATCTGGAGATGAACGGTCACTTCCCGCAGTCGCTGTCCGACTCCGAGGCGCTGTTCACCGCCGCGATGCACGCCGTGGTGGCGCAAATTGGCAAGTCACCGGGCTAGCCTGACGTCCCGTGAGATCACCCCACGAAACCGCTCCGCACAGAACACTCCGCGCTTCCGCGGGCAAGGCCTACGCTGCCGGTCACCACCGCTGGCCATGCCCGATCCACGTGGTCAGTCGATAGTGCACCAATGAGCGTGCTGCCTGATCCTGCATCCGCGTCCGGTGCCCGCGTACGAGAGCGGCTGGCCACAGAGGAGGTCATCTGGCTGACCGTCGTGCCGCCGTCCGGCACGCCGCAGCCCAACCCCGTCTGGTTCCTTTTCGAGCCGGGGGCCGAGTCGTTGCTGATCTACAACGACAACCAGGCACGACGGCTGGCCTACATCGACGCGCATCCGCGGGCGGCCGCTCATTTCAATTCGGACGCCCAGGGCGACGACGTCGTCGTCCTTACCGGCCGGCTCGAACGCGCGCCCGACGCGCCTGGAGTCGCGCAGAACGAGGCCTACGTCGAGAAGTACGCGGCTGCGATCGAGCGGATCGGTTTCGACACCGCATCCTTCGCCGAGCGGTACTCGGTGCCCATGCGGCTGCACATCGACAAGGTGCGCGTCTGAGCCTCCGCTGACTAGTGCGTGACGCCGAGGCGGCGCCGGACTACGAGCCGGCCGGCGGTCAGTACCTGGTATGCCTAATCTGCTTCAACTCTCGCGGTTTGGAGAACGGCGCACTCATCGCCGGTGCGGAGATGGGTGCACCGTGCCGCTGTGGCAGTGGATCGGCGACGAGGGCGCGGTGACCTTCAGCTCTGATCGATAGACTCCGCTGGCTATGAGCGTGGGGGACGTCGAGGACCAGCCGTGTCAGTCCGGTTCGCGCTGGTCGTACAAGTCGAAGAATTCGATCTTGTCGATTTGCTCGGAGGGCTCGATTCTCTCGATCGGATCGGTGGGGTCGTTCATGTCGATCGGGTCGATCGGCAGCGCTAACTCACTCTTCTCGATCGGCTCGTGGGCCAGCACGGGATCGATTCTCTCGGCCGCATCCAAATGGTCGCTCCTGTCGTGGCGAGCCAACCGCGGACGGATGGTCAGCGGCTCGAGCTAACGGTTCCGCCTCGTTAGCCGACCGGCACTGAGTTGAGTGTGGTGTCGTGCATGGTGTTGCGGATGGGTGTTTGGTCCGGGTCGGTCCAGGGTGGCGGGATCGCGTGCGGCCTGCCGTGTTGCCTCACGATGCGCCATCCGGCCCGCTGGTGTTGATCATGGTGGTGGTCGCATAACAAACACAGATTGTCGAGATCGGTGTTCCCGCCCTGGTGCCACGGGGTGACGTGGTGGGCCTCGGTCCAGTCGGGAGGCTGGTCGCAGCCGGGGAAGCCGCAGCCGCCGTCCCGGGCGGCGAGGGCGCGGCGTTGGCTGGCGGTGGCGATGCGGCGGCTGCGGCCGTAGCCGAGGATCCCGTCGGTTGCGATGACGATCGGGATCAGGTCGGCCTCGCCCGCTACGCGCAGTGCCGCATTCACGGTGAGTTGCCCGCCGTGGCCGGTGGTGACCAGCCCGGTGCGTGACTCGAGCTGGTCGCGGGTGAGGGTGGGCAGCACGGTGGCCGGGGTGCCGCCGGAGGCGGGCAGCTGCCCGGAGCGGAGCAGCAGGCTCGCGGCG
>DATAEG010000148.1:0-25811 GCA_036258135.1 Jatrophihabitantaceae bacterium
CCAGGCCCAGCTCGAACGGTGGCCGATTGCCGGGCTGGCCCCACCCGCAAATGTACCGTCCGGACGGGTCGTCATCAACGACTATGCCGCGGACAAGCTCAGCTTCTATCTGCACTCCACCGTGCGCTGGGAACGCAGCGACTGCTCCTCAGAACGCGACGTCAAGGTCACCATCACGCTCACCAACGACACGCCGGCGACAGGCCTCACCAAGTACGTCACCGGCCGCGAGCCGGGCGACCCGCATGTGGGGGACAGCGTGATCCGGCTCGACTATCAGGCCACCTCGGGGGCAGTGGCCAAAGGTGTGACCGTGGACGGCACCCGGGTGCCGTTCAGCGCCGGAACCGAGCTGGGTCACCCGGTGTACGGGCAGATCCTGAAGCTGCCGCGGGGCGCTACCCGAATCGTGGTGATCACCCTCGTCGAGCCGGCCGGCACCGGAACCCCGCAGATCCTGGCGCAGCCGATGGTGAACCCGATGGCGGTGACCGTCTCGGACGCGATCTGCTCCTAGCGAAGCGCGCCGGGCACCTCAAACTCGGCGCACACCGCGCGCCACACCTCCTTGGCCGGAACGCCCTTCTCCAGTGCTTCCTCGACGGTGGCCGAGAGTCCCGGCAGCCGGTAGTCGCGGGCCAGGCTGCGCGCGTAGACCGGCCCGAAGCGCAGGTCCATCCGCCGCCAGAACTCGCTGATCCGCACGACTCACACCATCGCATCCGCCGCCGACCGCATGGCAGCCGCATCCCGCGGACGTGAAAGGGTGGCTCGGTGACCGCCTCCCCCGCGGCCGACCCTCGGTGTTCTCCCGACCCGCGGGAGTGGTTCGCCATGCCGGTACTAGCCGGATCGCGCGTCCGACTCGAGCCGCTCGCCGTCGAGCATGCCGAGGGCTATCTCGCCGCCGCAGGCAGGGACGCGGATGCCGAAGAGGTCTTCCGCTGGATGGGGCTGCCACCGCCGGGCACGGTGGACGACGCCCGGCAGCAGGTCCTCGACGCGGTGGCCGCGCGGGCCGCCGGATCGCGCCTGGCGTACGCGCAGATCGACGCCGCCACCGATGCCTTCGCCGGCACGACGTCCTACTACGACGTCGACCCCGGCTTGCGGACGATCGCGATCGGGCACACCTGGCTCGGCAAACAGTGGTGGCGCACCGGGTTCAACACCGAGTCCAAGCTGCTGCTCATGAGCCACGCCTTTGACCGGCTGGACGCGGTTCGTGTGGTGTGGCACACCGACGTCTACAACACGCGATCGCAGGACGCCATCGCACGCCTCGGCGCCACCCGCGAGGGGCAGCTGCGCAAACACCGCATCCGGCGCGACGGGAGCTGGCGCGACACCGTCCAGTATGCGATGACGGACGAGGACTGGCCCGCGGCGAAGGAGAGGCTGAGGGCCCGACTGGCGTCGGGCTGACCATCCGGTCAGGCACGATGGAGTCGTGCGCATCGTCTCGCTGCTGCCGTCGGCGACCGAGATCGTCTACGCACTCGGGCTGGACGATCAGTTGTTTGGCGTCACCGACGAGTGCGACTGGCCCGCGGCCGCCCGGTCCAAGCCGGTGGTGGTCCGGGCCCGCCGGGCCACCGGACTGAGCCAGGCCGAGACCGACGCCTGGGTTCGCGAACAGGCGCCGGCCGGAGGTCTGTACGAGCTCGACGATGCCGCCCTCGCGCGGATCGCGCCCGACCTCGTCCTCACTCAGGACCTCTGCCGGGTCTGCGCGGTGCCGACCGGCGACGTGGACGCCGCCCTGGAACGGGTCGGCTGCCCGGCGAACGTGACCACGCTGGAGCCGGAGTCGCTCGAGGACGTGCTAGATACCGTGGCACAGGTGGCCGGCGCTGCGGGAGTCGCCGACCGCGGGCGGCAGCTGATCGTGGAACTGCGTCGACGGCTGGCCGCGATCGCCGAGACCGTCGCGGCCTTTCCGCCCCGCTGGGTGCTGGTTCTCGAATGGCTGGACCCGCCGTTCACCGCCGGTCACTGGGTTCCCGACGTGGTCCGGGCTGCGGGAGGGACGCCGCTGCTCTGCGGGCCCGGCCGACGGTCGGTGGCGACGACCTGGGATGCGGTGCACGCCGAGCTCGCCACACGTCCGGACGCGCTCGTCGTGCTGGCTCCGTGCGGCACCGCACCTGAGTCGACCTGGGCGCAGGCGCACCTCGTGCCGGAGGGCGTGATCGGCGCCGACACCGTCGCCGCCGAACTTGCCCGGCCGGGCCCACGGCTGGTGGACGCCGTCGAAGCGCTCGCCGCCATGCTGCATCCACAGGCGGGGCTTCCCCGCCGCGACGACGTCATGGTGCCGCGCCCGGCCTGACCCAAGTGCGGACGCCGAGTGTCGGTGCCTGCGAGCAGACTGGGTACGTGCCCGCATTCTCCCCGGCCACACAGGCGTGGCTCGACGCCGCCTTCGCGGCCCCGACTCCGGCCCAGGCGGGTGCCTGGGACGCCATCGACCGACGGGAACACACCCTGGTGGTGGCGCCGACAGGAAGCGGTAAGACTTTGGCGGCGTTCCTGGCCGCCCTGGACCGGCTGACTACCGAGCCCCGGCCGGCGGATCCGCAGCGCCGCTGCCGGGTGCTGTACATCAGCCCGCTGAAGGCGTTGGCCGTGGACGTGGAACGCAACCTGCGTGCCCCGCTCACCGGGATCCGGCAGGCCGCCGCCCGCCTCGGCATTGCCGAGCCGGATGTGCGGGTGGCCATCCGCTCCGGCGACACTCCCGCCGAGGAGCGCCGCGGCTTCGCCCGCGACCCGGCCGACATCCTCATCACCACCCCTGAGTCGTTGTTCCTGCTGCTGACCTCGTCGACCCGCGAGGTGCTGCGCGGCGTGGATACCGTGATCGTCGACGAGGTGCACGCGGTGTGCGCGACCAAGCGCGGGTCACACCTGGCCCTCTCCCTCGAGCGGCTGGACGCGCTGCTGGAGCGTCCGGCGCAACGCATCGGCCTGTCGGCGACGGTCCGGCCGGTGCAAGAGGTGGCTACCTTCTTGGCCGGGGGCCGGCCGGTCACCGTGGTGCACCCGCCGGCCACGAAGGTGATCGAGGTGCGAGTCGTCGTCCCGGTGGAGGACATGGCCGAGGTACCCGCCACCGGAGATGAGGACGCGCAGAGCCGTTCCATCTGGCCACACGTCGAGGAGCGGGTACTCGACCTCATCGAGGCGCACCGGTCGACGATCGTCTTCGTCAACTCGCGCAAGCTGGCCGAGCGGCTCACCACCAAGCTCAACGAGCTGGCCACGGAGCGGGCCGGCCTCGCCCTCGAACCGCAGACGCACTCCCCCGCCGAGGTGCCCGCCCAGTCGGGCTCGGGCCATCCGCTGGGCGACGTCGTGGTGGCCCGGGCCCACCACGGGTCGGTCTCCCGCGAGCAGCGCCTCCTCGTTGAGGAGGAGCTGAAGGCCGGGCGGCTGCCCGCGGTGGTGGCCACCTCGTCGCTCGAGCTGGGCATCGACATGGGCGCGGTCGATTTGGTTGTTCAGGTCGAGTCACCGCCGTCGGTCGCGGCCGGGCTCCAGCGCATCGGCCGAGCCGGACACCAAGTCGGCGCGCCGTCGCGCGGCGTGGTGTTCCCCAAGTACCGCGGCGATCTCGTCGAGTGCACAGTGGTGGCCGAACGCATGCAGCAGGGTGCCATCGAGTCAATGCGTTACCCGCGCAACCCGCTGGACGTCCTCGCCCAGCAGGTCGTGGCCATGGTGGCCATGGATCCGCTCATCGTCGCCGACGTCGATGCGCTGGTGCGCCGGGCGGCGCCCTTCAGCGGGCTGCCGCCGTCGGCGTTGGATGCGGTGCTGGACATGTTGGCCGGGCGGTACCCGTCCGACGAGTTCGCCGAGTTGCGCCCGCGGCTGGTCTGGGACCGGGTGACAGGTGAGCTGACGCCGCGGCGCAGCGCGCAGCGGCTGGCGGTGACCTCCGGCGGCACCATCCCCGACCGAGGCATGTTTGGCGTCTTCCTCGTCAGCGCCGAGGACAGTGCTTCCGGCGGACGCCGGGTCGGCGAGTTGGACGAGGAGATGGTCTATGAGTCCCGCGTCGGAGACGTATTCCTGCTCGGCTCGTCGTCCTGGCGCATCGAGGACATCACCCCGGACCGGGTCTTGGTCTCGCCGGCGCCGGGCCAGGTCGGCCGTATGCCGTTCTGGAAGGGCGACGCGCCGGGACGGCCCGCCGAGCTGGGTCGCGCGCACGGCGCGTTCCTGCGCGAGCTCAGCAACGCGGAAGAGTCGGTCGCCCGTGACCGCGCCGGGCGCGCCGGGCTAGACGAATGGGGGACCACCAATCTGCTCACATACCTGCGCGAGCAGCGCGAGGCCGCCGGCCATGTGCCTGATGACCGGACGCTGCTCGTCGAGCGCTTCCGGGACGAGCTCGGCGACTGGCGGCTGGTTGTGCACTCCCCGTTCGGTGCGCCGGTCAACGCCCCGTGGGCGCTGCTCATCGCCGCGCGGCTGCGCGAGCGGCACGGCCTCGAGGTGGCCACCATGCACACCGACGACGGGATCGTGCTGCGGTTGCCCGAGACCGACGCCGAGCCGCCCGGTGCGGACCTGGCCGTCTTCGAGCCGGAGGAGATCGAGCCGCTGGTCACCGCGGAGGTGAGCGGGTCGGCGCTGTTCGCGTCCCGGTTCCGGGAGTGCGCCGCTCGGGCGCTGCTGCTTCCCCGGCGGGATCCGCGCCGCCGGACCGCACTCTGGCAGCAGCGGCAACGCGCCAACCAGCTGCTCCAAGTGGCGGCGCAATACGGCGAGTTTCCGATCGTGCTTGAGGCCATGCGGGAGTGCCTCCAGGACGTCTACGACGTGCCCGGGCTGCGCCAGATCATGGGCGACCTGCGGGCCCGGCGGCTCCAGGTGGCCGAGGTCGAGACGCAGACGCCGTCGCCGTTCGCTCGTTCCGTGATGTTCGGCTTCGTGGGGATGTTCATTTACGACAGCGATGCGCCGCTGGCCGAACGCCGGGCCCAGGCGCTCTCGCTGGATTCGAGCCTGCTGGCTGAGCTGCTGGGCTCGGCGGAGCTGCGCGAGCTGCTGGACGCCGATGCCATCGCGCAGGTCACGGCGGAGGTGGGACGTCTGGCCGAGGATCGTCGCGCGTCGGGGCCGGACGGTGTGCACGACCTGCTCCGTGCCGTCGGCGACCTCACCACCGCCGAGGCCCTGGAGCGGGGCGCGACCGCACACGACCTGGTTGAGCTCGAAGCGCAGCGCCGCGCCATCCGGGTGCGCATCACCGGCGAGGAGCGCTGGCTGGCGATCGAGGACGCCGGACGGGTCCGGGACGCGCTGGGCACAGCGCTGCCCGTCGGCGTGCCCGAGGCGTTCACCGAACCGGTCCGAGATCCCCTCGGTGACCTGGTCAGCCGCTACGCGCGCACGCACGGGCCCTTCACGGTGGCCGATGTCGCGGCTCGGCTGGGGCTGGGCGTCGCTGTGGTCGACTCGGCCCTGCGCCGTCTCGAAGCCACCGGGCGGGTGGTGCTCGGGGAGTTCTCGCCGGCTGGGATGGGCCGCGAATGGTGCGACGCCGAGGTGCTACGGCGAATCCGGCGCCGCGCGCTGGCCGCGTTGCGCCAGGAGGTCGAGCCCGTCCCGCCCCGGACGCTGGGACGGTTCCTGCCCGCCTGGCAGGGGGTGGGAGCCGGCCGCGGGCACAGTCGGGACGCTGTGCTGCGGGTGGTCGAGCAACTGGCGGGCGTGCCGCTGCCGGCCAGCTCGCTAGAGGCGACGATCCTGCCCAGCCGGCTGCCTGGTTACCAGCCTGCCGACCTGGACGCGCTGACCGCTGCTGGCGAGGTCGTGTGGTGCGGTGCAGGCGCGTTGCCCGGCCATGACGGCTGGGTGGCGCTGGCGCCGGCGGAGGCAGCCGACCTGCTGCTGCCGCTGCCCGCCGAGGCGGAGCTGACCGAGTTGGAGCAAGCGGTGTTGGACGCCCTGGACGGCGACCAGGCGCTGTTCTTCCGCACCATCGCCGAACGTGCGGGCCAGCCGGCATCGGACGTGACCGACGCGCTTTGGTCGCTGGTGTGGGCCGGACTGATCACGAACGACACGTTCGCGCCCGTACGGTCCTTTGTGGCCGGCCGGCGCAGCACCCGTTCGACTAGGCAGGCGCCACGGTTCCGCAGCCGCTACCGCGCGTTCGCCTCGCCCGCGGCGGCCCGGGCGCGACCGTCCGCCATGGCGACGGGGACCTCGGCCAGCACTGCCGGGCGCTGGACGCCGGTGCCCGCGCCCGACCGCGATGCCACCCGCCGAAAATACGCCGCCGCGGAGGTTCTGCTGGACCGGCACGGCCTGGTGACACGAGGGGCCGTCGTGGCCGAGCGGCTGGCGGGCGGATTCGCCGCCGTCTATCCGGTGCTGGCCGCCGCCGAAGAGGCGGGCCGGGCCCGACGCGGCTACTTCGTCGACGGGCTCGGTGCCGCCCAGTTCGCCACCACCGGTGCCGTGGAGCGGCTGCGCCCGATGGCCACCGGCCCGCCGGCACCGGCCCTCGTCCTGGCCGCCACCGATCCGGCCAACCCGTACGGTGCCGCGTTGCCCTGGCCGTCGCGCACGACGGAGGACGGCGGCCGCGGCCACCAGCCCGGCCGCAAGGCGGGCGCGCTGGTCGTCCTGGTCGACGGGGCGTGCTGCCTGTACGTCGAACGGGGCGGGAAGACGCTGCTGTCGTTCACCGACGAGCGCAGTGAACTCCAGCCGGCCGCGGACGCGCTGGCCCTGGCGGTTCACGACGGCCTACTCGGCAAATTGGCCGTGGAACGCGCCGACGGCGCCGCCGTCGTCAACTCTCCGACCGGGGACGCGCTGGAAGCGGCCGGGTTCCGGCCCACGCCACGGGGGCTGCGGCTTCGTGCCTGAGGGCGACACCGTCTGGCTGACCGCGCACCGCCTCGACCAGGCGCTGCGCGACCAGCGGATCACCGTCTTCGACCTGCGCGTCCCGCAGCTGGCGCTGGCCGATCTGCGCGGCGCGACCGTTCGGGAGGTGGTGGCCCGCGGCAAGCACATCCTGATGCGCTTCGACACGGGTCCACGGGGCTCCCGCGGAATCGCGGAGCGTTCTTTGCGTAGCGATTCCGCGGGATGGACACTCCACAGCCATCTCAAATTGGACGGCTCGTGGCGGGTCCGTCCCGCCGCCCAGGCGGGTCGGCCCGGATTCGACGTGCGGGCGGTGGTCGGCACCAGCCGCCACCTGTGCCTCGGCCGGCGGGTGCACGACCTGGCCCTCGCGCCCACGGCGGCGGAGTCCCAGTGGGTGGGGCACCTCGGGCCCGACCTGCTCGGCCCGGACTGGGACGCCGACGTGGCCCTGGCCAACCTCCGCGCTGACCCCGAGCGTCCGGTGGCCGAGGCTTTGCTGGACCAGCGGGTGCTCGCCGGGATCGGAAACATGTATGCCGCGGAGATCCTCTTTCTGCACCACACCAGGCCGACGTCGCCGGTGTCCGCGTTGCCCGACCCGGCTGCAGCACTCGACACCGCGCATCGCCTGCTGCGGCTCAATCGCGACCATCCTGCCCAGTCGACGACCGGTCTCGGCCGGGGTGCCGAGCATTGGGTCTACGCCCGCGCCGGCGAGCCGTGCCGGCGCTGCCGAACGCCGATCGTCGCCGGCCAGATCGGCACCCCGCCCGAGCACCGCACAACGTTCTGGTGCCCGCGCTGCCAGCCGGAGCACAGCGCATGAAGCCCGTCATCACCGCGGAGCAGCGCCGGGCCCGGCTGGCGCGCCGGCACCGCCTCGACGGCGGTGCGCCGAGCGCGCTGGCGGCCATCGAAGCGGTCTGCGTGCTGCACGCCACTGATCCCGCGACCGTCTTCCTGTCGGTCTTGGCGCGCTCCGCGCCGGCCACCATCGCGAGCATCGAGGCGGGGCTGTACGACGAGCGGTCGCTGGTGCGCATGCTCGCCATGCGACGCACGATGTTCGTCGTCCCGATGGGCCTCGCGCCGGTGGTCCACGCGGCGGCGAGCCTGGAGGTCGCGACCCGCATCCGACGCCAGATGGTGAGCGAACTGGGCCGGCTGCCCACCGAGCCGCCGCTGCCGAAGGACATTGGGGCGTGGCTCCGCCGTGTCGAGGCGGGCACCGAGCGCGCGCTGACGGAGCTGGGCGGCGCCACTGGCACTCAGTTGTCCGCCGCCGAGCCGCGGCTGCGCACCGCCATCCTGCCGTCCACCGGCAAGAGCTGGGACGTGCGCCGCAACGTCACTACCCGGCTGCTCACGATGATGGCCGCCGAAGGCCGCATGGTCCGCGGCCGGCCGCGCGGCGACTGGCGCTCGCGGCAGCACTTCTGGGAGCCACCTGACCGGTGGTGGCCCGACGGCTTGCCGGAGCTGCCGGCGGCTGAGGCTCGGACCGAGCTGCTCCGCCGCTACCTCGCGGCGTTCGGACCGGCCACCGTCACCGACATGCAGTGGTGGACGGGCTGGACGCTGGGCACCACCCGCAAGGCGCTGGCCGACGTCGACACCGCCGGGGTGGAGGTCGAGACCGGTCCCGCGCTCGTGCTGGCCGACGACCTCAAGTCCGAGCCGGAACCGAAACCGTGCGCCGCGTTGCTACCCGCGCTCGACGCCACGCCGATGGGCTGGAAGGAGCGGGAGTGGTTCCTCGGCCCGCACGGCAAGGCCCTCTTCGACACCAACGGCAATATCGGCCCGACGGTGTGGTGGGAGGGGCGCATCGTGGGCGGCTGGGCGGTGCGCCCGGACGGCGAGGTGGTGTGGCGTGCCCTCGAGGACGTCGGCAAGTCCGCCGTGGCCGCGGTGGATTCGGCCGCGGAACGGCTGCATGAGCGCCTCGGCGGGGCGACAGTGGCGGCGTCCTTCCCCACCCCGCTGGAGAAGGATCTGCGCGGCTGAGCCGAGACGCGGTGCTCAGCGAGGTTGGATCTCGGCCAGCTGATCCCAGCCGGATCTTCCCGGGATCTCGATGTTGATGATCTGCGGTACGGCGGCAAGCGCGTCCGGCAGATCGCGCTGGGCGGCCTTGAAGTGGTCGGACTGAACGTGTGCGGCACCGGCGTCTCCGTCGGCGAACGCCTCGACGAGGACGAACTCGTTGGGATCGTCGACGCTGCGGCTCCAATCGAAGAAGAGATTCCCCGGTTCCGCCCTGGTGCCCTGGGTGAACGGGTCGACGATCGACAGCCACTCGCCCGCCTTCTCCGGACGGACCTTCCACTTGACCACGATGAAGATCATGCCTTCCTCCTCGAGACGGGAGGCGCGGCCGTGTCGGCCTCCGACCAGCCCTCGAGCACCCTCTGGCCACGCGGCGAGAGCCGGTAGCCGACGTCGAGGCTCTCGGTCAGACCCAGATTCTTCAGTTTCCGCACGTTGGTCTTGAACTCGGGTCGCGGCATCGCCATCTCCTCGGCGAGCACCGTCGAGACCGTGGCCGGGTGCGCCTCGATGAGTTGCAGGGTGCACCGCGTCCAGGGTCGGTTGGCGTGCGCGTCGAGACGGTCCAGCCGAGCCCGCAGCCCGGCCACCTCCGCGGCGCTCAACCTGTCGTCGGCGCGGAGCGCGATGCGGTCGTCCGGCCCGACGTAATGCAGGTCGATGCGCCACACCGTGGATTCCGCGGTCTTCAGCCGCCGCACCAACGCGGCTCGGTGGGCGGCACCAGCGGCATGGGCATCCGCGTCGGTGAGGTCGGCCACCGCCACTCGGCTGACGTCGTCGACTTCAAGCAACATGCCCGCCACGCGGTACCGGCTGCCCACCCGGACCTGCAGCCTCGACCAGGTGCGATACGTGCGCGTCACCGTGCCGGCGGCAAGGCCCGGCCAGGTGTCCGCGCTGAACAGCATCGCCCGACCGGGACGATCAGGGGGTGGGCGGCGGTGCCGGCTGGGGCGCCTCCTCGGCGCTCTTGTCCACCCCCGCGACGGTGTCCGCGGCGGGCGCCGATCCATCGGTCACCGCGGGGCCGGTCCCCTGCGTCACCGCCGGCGCTGCGGCGCCTTCGGTGACCGCGGGGGCCTCCTCGGCGTGCAGTGAGGCACGGATCTCCTCCAGCCGCGCCGCACCGGCCATGTCCAAGGTCGCCTTCTGCACCTCGAATATGCGCCCCTGCGTCGAAGTCGAGGCGAGGTCGGCCTGACCCAACGCGGTGGCGTACCGGGCCTCGATCTTGTCGCGTACCTCGTCCAGGCTCGGCACGTTCTTGGGTGCGGCCATCTGACTGATCTGGTTGAGCGAAGCGGCCACCTGCTCCTGCATCTTGGCCTGCTCGAGCTGGCTGAGCAGCTTGGTGCGCTCGCTGAGCTTGCGCTCGAGGATCATCTCGTTGTTCTTCACCGCCTCGCGGGCCTGCTGGGCGGCGCCGATGGCCTGGTCGTGCATCTGCTTGAGGTCCTGGACGCTGGACTCGGCGGTGACCAGCTGGCTGGCCAACGTGGACGCGGTCTGCTCGAACTCGGCCGCCTTGGTCGCGTCACCGTCGGCCCGCGCCTTCTCGGACAGGATCAGGGCCTGGCGGGCCTGCGCCTTCAGGTTCTCCATGCCGGTGAGCTGGCGGTCCAGCTTCATCTCGAGCTGGCGCTGGTTGCCGATGACGTTCGCGGCCTGCCGGGTCAGCGCCTCGTGCTCGCGCTGAGCTTCCTCGATGGCCTGCTGGATCTGGATCTTGGGGTCGGCCTTCTCGTCCACCTTCGCACCGAACCAAGCGCCGAAGTACTTCCACGCCCGGACGAACGGATTCGACTTGGCCATCTAGCTGCCTCTCTCCCGGTTCCGGCGCGGCGGCCGGGCACATCGACCGACTCACCCTCTAGTCAACATCGTGTCATGGAGCAACGCATCGCCACCACGAACGGTTCCCCGCCAGACCCGGGCCAGTCAGGCCGAGGGCAGGCCGTTCAGCAGCACGTCCACGTCGGCGCGGATGTTCGCCGGGTCGGCCGGTGTGGTGAGGTAGGAGGAGAGCAGTCTCAGGACGCTCTCGGTTCCGCCGCGGCCCACCGCTTGCAGGCGTCGGGTGACCTCGGCCCCGGCCAGGCGCCACCCGTCCACATCGGGGTCGACGCGGGCTAGCCGGGCCAGCACGTCGGGCTCGGACCGGGCCAGGCCACGCCGGATCGGGTGCGCGCTGATCGCCGTCGCGGCCGCGGTCAGGGCATCGGCGACCGTTAGATCACGGGTCTGGGCGCAGACCCGCAGCACCTCGTTGGCCAGCACCGCCTGGAGCACCTCTTCGCGGGTGCGCAGGTGGTTGTAGAGCGTCGCCTTGGCCACTCCGGCGGCCGTAGCCACCTCGGCCATAGTCACCCGCGTGCCGTGCGCGGCCACCGCCGCGGCGGCGCCGCGCAGCAACGCTTGGCGGGTCCGGCCCATGGCGTTGCCGGCTCGGCTGCGCGTTCCGGCGGGGCGGACCGGGACCTCGGAGGCCAGTCGGGAACGCGGCACGTCGTGGTCGGGGCGCGCGGCGCCGGGGGTGGGCGCGGGGCTCGTGGATCGGATCAGATGCGTCCCCACCGGATCGCGGGGGACGCTCGTCATGCCCGCCGACGCTACCCGGCCAATACCCGCACGCAACCGCTACGACGCAAAACGGAAACCAATCAACACACCTGAGGCGGATGGTACGAGAAAGGACGGTCAGGCGGCGTAGGTCGGCACCCCGCGCACGCTCGCCGTGGGCTCGGCGCCGCGCGGCCCGATGGCCGGCGCCGCGGCGCCAGCCGGTGCTGGGGCGAAGCGGGCCCGGTCGGCGATCTTCTCCTCGCGACGCAGCCGGTCGCTTACCTGCGCGAAGACGTCCGACAGCCGCAGGTCCAGGGCGTCGCAGATGGACGCCAGCAATTCCGAGGAGGCCTCTTTCTGGCCGCGTTCGATCTCGGAGAGGTAGCCGAGGCTTACCCGGGCCTGCGCGGAGACCTCGCGCAGCGTGCGACGCTGCCGGAGCCGCGCGGCGCGCAGGGTTTCCCCTACCACCGATCGGATCGTGGCCATCTGGCTCCCTCCGTGCCTGGACCGACCAGTCCAACGTACTCGGCGACGTCCAGTCGATACGGCCCCACTAGGCGGACACTGTCGTCAACGCTCAACCAGATCCAAGGATTCCCGCTCGAGCAGCCGCAGGGCCACGGCCACGGTCTGTTCGCGGATCTCCGCGCGGCCGCCCTGGAACTGCCGCTCGGCCAGCGTCTCGCTCTCCGGCCCGCTGACGGCCAGAAACACCGTGCCCACCGCCACGCCGTCCTGGGCGTCGGGCCCGGCCACGCCGGTCACGCCTAGGCCCACGGTGGCCCGCAGCCGGGCGCGTACTCCCCGGGCCAGCGCGAGGGCGACGTCGCCGTCGACGGGCCCGCGTTCGGCCAGCAGGCCCTGCGGAACGTTGGCCAACGTCGCCTTCAGGTCGGTGGCGTAGACCACCAGCCCGCCGCGGACCGTGACGGAGGCGCCGGCAACGTCGGTCAGCGCCGCGGTGACCAGTCCGCCGGTCAGTGACTCGGCCACTGCGATGGTGGCCGCGGCCCGCCGGAACCGGTCGAGCAGCGCGGCGACGTCGACCCCCGTCGACTCACTCACGCGGGCGCCCGGCGCAGTGACAGCGCGCGCGAGACGTAGTCGACGCCGGTGACCAGCGTCAGCGCCAGCGCCGCGGCCATGACGACGACAGCCAATGCGTGCGGCCAACCGGACAGCGGCAGGATGTACAGGCCGATCGCCACCGTCTGGAGCAGCGTCTTGGCCTTGCCGCCCCGGCTGGCGGCGAGCACCCCGTGCCGGATCACCGAGAACCGGAGCAGGGTCACGGCGATCTCCCGAACCAGGATGACCACGGTCACCCACCACGGCAGCTCGTCGAGCAACGACAGGCCGACCAGCGCGGTCCCGATGAGCGCCTTGTCGGCGATGGGGTCGGCCAGTTTGCCGAACTCGGTGATCAGGTGGCGACGCCGGGCCAGCTCGCCGTCGATCCGGTCGGTGACCGCGGCGATCGCGAAGACCACGAAGGCGGCGATCCGCCAACTAGTCTCGTGACCGTTGCCGTGGAAGAGCAGCGCGCCGAAGACCGGCACCAAGAGCAGGCGCAGCATGGTCAGTCCGTTGGCCACGTTCCACGCCGACACCGGGCTCGGCGGATCGGTGATCGGATCGTGCGGCAGCGGCCGGGCGTGCGCCAGCGGCTCGGTCATCATCGCTCCCGCGAAATGGCCACGAGGTCGACGCCGACGGAGTCGACCGCGATCGCCGACACGACCGAACCTGCCGGGTGCCGCCCGGCCACGCTCACGTCGCCGTCCTCCGGTCCCTGGTGCAGTCCGCGTCCGGTCGACGGGTCGCCCTCGTCCTCGATCAGGACGCGCAGCTCCTCCCCGACCCGCTCCTCGGCGCGCTGGGCCATCACCTCGTCGGCAACCGCGCTGATGTACTCCACCCGCGCGTCGATCTCGGCTTGGTCGAGGTGGCCGTCGAGCCGGGCGGCCTCGGTGCCGTCCTCGTCGGAGTAGCCGAAGACGCCGACAGCGTCGAGGCGGGCGGCTCCCAGGAACGCGGCCAGCTCGGCGACGTCGTCCTCGGTCTCGCCCGGGAACCCGACGATGAAATTGCTACGGACCCCGGCGGCCGGGGCCAGGCTCTGGATCCGGGCCAACAGGCCGAGGAAGTCGTCCCGGCCGCCGAACCGGCGCATCCGGCGAAGCACGGAATCGCTGGCGTGCTGGAACGAGAGGTCGAAGTACGGGGCCACCCCGGCCGTGCCGGCGACGGCCTCGATCAGCCCGGGCCGCAGCTCAGCCGGCTGGAGGTAGGAGACGCGCACCCGATCCACTCCGTCCACCACGGCCAGCCGCGGTAGCAGCGTCTCCAGGGCGGTCAGGTCGCCGATGTCTTTGCCGTACGACGTGGAGTTCTCGCTGACCAGGATCAGCTCGCGGGCGCCGTGTCCGGCCAGCCAGCGCGCTTCGTCGAGGACGTCGCCGGGCGGCCGGGAGACGAACGCGCCGCGGAACGACGGGATGGCGCAGAACGCGCAGCGCCGGTCGCAGCCGGAAGCCAGCTTAAGATTGGCGACCGGGCCCTCGGACAGTCTGCGCCGTGACGGCAGCCAGGCATGGCCGGGCAGTGCCACGTCGGTGGCCGCCTGCGGACGGCGCGCCGGCGCGACCGGCAACAGCCGGCGACGATCCTGCGGGACATGCGCGGGCCGGCGGCGGCCCGCCAGCACGTCCTCGAGACGGGCGCCGATGTCGGCGTAGTCGTCGAAGCCGAGGACGGCGTCGGCCTCGGGCAGCGCGTCGGCCAGCATGACACCGTAGCGCTCGGCGAGGCACCCCACCGCAACCACCCGGCGGCCCGAGTCAGCGGCCTGGAGCAGCGCATCGACGGACTCCCGCTTCGCCGCCTCGACGAAGCCGCAGGTATTCACCAGGACGACCTCGGCGGCGTCCTCGTCGACCAGGTGCCAGCCGGATGCGGCCAACCGTCCAGCGAGCTCCTCGGAGTCCACCTCGTTTCGGGCGCACCCGAGCGTGGTGAGCGCATAGCTGCGCGCACCGGAGGCCGTCACGAAAGGCAGGGTATCCCGCGGAGCCGGCGCCTCGTCCCGCTGCGCATCGATGGCCGGCACTAATGTGACCAGGCGGCGACTGGTACGGGCGCGGGAGGCGGCGTGGCGGTGGAGGTGATGATCCGCCGGGCCCGCACGCCCGACGTGCCAGCCATCAAGGCCCTCGTCGACATCTACGCCGGCTCCGGGCGCAAGATGCTCGCCAAGCAGCTGGTGACCATCTACGAGGACGTTCAGGACTTCCGCGTGGCCGAGGTCGGGGACGAGATCGTGGGCTGCGGGGCCCTGCACGTGCTGTGGGCGGACCTGGGCGAGATCCGCACGGTGGCCGTCCGGCCGGACCACCTGCGGCTGGGCATCGGCGGGCTCATCCTCGAAGAGCTGGTCGGCGTGGCCGAGGCGCTGGGTCTGTCCCGGCTGTTCGCGCTGACCTTCCAGACCGAGTTTTTCGCCGCGCACGGCTTCGTCGAGTTCGACGGCAGGCCCGTCGACGAGGACACCTACGACGCCCTGCGTCGCTCGTACGACGAGGGCGTCGCGGAGTTTCTCGGCCTGGAGTACGTCAAGCCGAACACGCTGGGCAACGTGCGAATGCTTCGCAAGTTATGACACAGCCCAACTACGCCCTCGCTACGCTCGTGCGGCTGCGGACACCCCGTCGGCCGGCGGCACTGTGATCGGGTATGAGCTCGGCCGCGGCCGCGTGTCGTCGCTGCACGTCTACCCGGTCAAGGCCTGCGCCGGTACCGACCTGGGGGTGGCCGAGTTCGGCCCGCGCGGTATCGCCGCGGACCGACTGTTCGCTCTCGTCGGACCCGACCACGAGGTCATCACCCAACGCGAGCACCCGGCGCTCGCGACGGTGCGTCCCCGCTACGCCGACGGCGTGCTGACCCTGGCCGGCGCGGGACGGCCCGTGATCGAAATCGCCGAGGACACCACCGGACCACGCATGGCCACGACTGTCTTCGGGCGACCTTGTCCCGGCATCGACCAGGGCCCGGCTGCGGCCGCGTGGTTCGCCGAGGTCATCGGCGAGCACTGTCGCTTGATGCGCTGCCCGGAAGACGACGGCAAGAGGGTGAACCCGGCCTACGGCGAGGGCCAGACCGCATACGCCGACGCCTACCCGGTCACGGTGGTGTCGGTCGCCTCCCTGGACCGGCTCAACGACGAGATCATCGAGATGGGCGAGGAGCCGGTGCCCATGGAGCGGTTCCGGCCGAACGTGGTCATCGCGGGCTGGTCACGTCCGCACGCCGAGGACGACGTCGAGCGTGCCAAACTGGGCACGGTGCGGATACGGCTGGTCAAGCGTGACGACCGCTGCGTCGTTACCACCGTCGACCAGCAGAGCGGCGAGCGAACCCATCAGCCGCTTCGCGCCCTCGGCCGGTACCGCGTCATCGACCACGCGCTGATGTTCGGTATGTTCGCGATGGTCGAGCAGCCGGGGAGGGTGCTCGTCGGCGATCCCGTGTCAGTGCTCTGACTCGGTCAGTAACCGCTGGCGGCGTCCTGCTCGGCCGGCGCGGGCTCCGGGCCGTCGCCTTGCCGCAGCGAGTACAGCAGGCCGGTCAGGTCTTCCGGCTTGGCCAGAACCTCACGCGCTTTCGAGCCCTCGGACGGCCCGACGATGCCGCGGCTTTCCATCAGGTCCATGAGCCGGCCGGCCTTGGCGAAGCCGACCCGCAGCTTGCGTTGCAGCATCGACGTCGAGCCGAACTGCGTCGACACCACCAGCTCGGCCGCCTGGAGGAACAGGTCGAGGTCGTCGCCGATGTCCTCGTCGATCTCCTTCTTCGACGCGACCGGCACGGTGACGTCGTCGCGGTAGGCCGGTTTCAGCTGCGACTTGCAGTGCTTGACCACCGTCCGGATCTCGGCGTCGGTCACGTAGGCGCCTTGAATGCGGGCCGGCTTGGATGCCCCCATGGGCAGGAACAAGCCGTCACCTTTGCCGAGCAGCTTCTCCGCTCCCGGCTGGTCGAGGATGACGCGTGAGTCGGTCAGCGACGACGTCTTGAAGCCCAGCCGGGAAGGCATGTTCGCCTTGATCAGCCCGGTCACGACGTCCACGGATGGACGCTGCGTAGCGATAATCAGGTGGATGCCGGCCGCGCGGGCCAGCTGTGTGATCCGCACGATCGCGTCCTCGACGTCGCGCGGCGCCACCATCATCAGGTCGGCGAGCTCGTCGACGATGACGAGCAGGTACGGGTAGGGCTCGTAGACCCGCTCGGAGCCGGGCGGCGCTACAAGCTCACCGGTGCCCACCATCCTGTTGAAGTCGTCGATGTGCCGGACGGCGCTGGACTCCATGTCCTCGTAGCGCAGCTCCATCTCGCGCACGACCCACTGCAACGCGTCGGCAGCCTTCTTCGCGTCGGTGATCACCGGCGTCACCAGATGCGGGATGCCCTGATAGCCGGTGAACTCCACTCGCTTGGGGTCGATGAGGACCATCCGCACTTCGTCGGGCGTGGCCCGCGAGAGCACCGACAGGATGAACGCATTGATGCAGCTCGACTTGCCGGCTCCGGTGGCGCCGGCCACCAGCAGGTGCGGCATCTTGGTCACGTTGGCCACGACCATGCCGCCCTCGACGTCCTTGCCCAGCGCCACCAGCATCGGATGGTGTTCGCGCCGCGCCGCGGGCGAGCGCAGCACGTCGCCGAGCATGACGATCTCGGGATCGCGGTTCGGGATCTCCACACCGACGGCGCTCTTGCCCGGGATCGGGCTGATGATGCGCACGTCCGGGCTCTTCACCGCGTAGGCGATGTTGCGGCTGAGCTGGATGATGCGTTCCACTTTGACGCCGGTACCCAGCTCGATCTCGTAACGGGTGACGGTTGGTCCTCGGTTGAAGCCGGAGACGCGGCAGTCGACGCCGAACTCGCTGAAGACCTGGGTTAGCGCCCCGATCACCTCGTCGTTGGCCTTGGTGTGGGCGAGGTGGGCGCTTCCGGTGGCCAGCTTGTCCAGCGACGGCAGTGTGTAGAACCCGGCGCCGCCCTGAAGCGGCAACTGGACCGGCCCGCCCGTAGCGCCGCGTGCCTTACGCGGGCGGCGCGACGGAGGGGGCGCCTCCTCGACCTGGGGCAGGACATCGGTGGTGGCGTCAGCCTCGGCCTCGGCGGGGTCCGGCGTGGCGGCGACCTGGAATGTGGTGTGGCCGGACCGGCCGAATCTGGCCAGCAGGCCGCGCTTCTCCGGCTTGGCCTCGTCAGGCTTGGCGGCGGCGGTTTCCCCGCCCTCGGTCTCGCCAGCAGTGGCGGGGGTGCTCCCCCGGCGCGGGCGCAGCGCCTTGGCCTGTTCGACGAGAAGCGTCACCGGTGTCGCAGTCACGACCAGGACGCCGAACACGCCGAGCAGGAACAGGAGCGGGACAGCCAGCGGCGCGCTCACCGCGCGTTCCAGGCCGCTGCCGATGCCGGCGCCGATCCAGCCGCCCGCATGGGAGCGCGCCGCGTCGGAGGCGGGCGAGTCCGCCCAGAGGTCGAGCAGGCCGAGAACGGCGGCGCCGAGGGCGACGACGCCGACCAGAACTCGGCCCCGCTGTTCGGGGTGCGCTGCTTGGCGGAGCATGTGCACACCCAGGATGGCGAGCAGTACCGGTACCGCCAGCGCGCCGTTGCCGAGCCCTAGGCGCAGCAACCGCGCGAGGCCCTGTCCCGCCGGTCCGCCTGCGCCGGCCCAGATCGACGCGCCGGCCACCAGCGCCACGCCGAGGATGGCGAGGCCCACACCATCGCGGCGGTGCGCCGGGTCCAGGTCCCGCGCCGTCGCTGCCTGCCGGCCGGTCGCTCGAGCGGTCGCCCCGACGGTACGGGCCAGCCCCCGCCACGTGGCGGCGATGGCGGCGCCGATCCCGGCCGCGGTCTGCGCCACCGGGCCGCGTTGCTGCGGCCGGCGAACGGCGCTGCGCGACGAGCCGCCGTACCGAGTCGACGGCCGAGGTTTCGTACCGCTTCGCGCACTCACGCCCGAAACCGTAACGCTCAACGCGAGGTTGACCTTGGAGGTTCGCGTCGAAGCTCGGCATTGTGTCGCCGTCGTTCGCTCTCGGCGCACCGCCGCCGCACCGCCCGGCGGGGTGCCTTGGGCTACCGTCGAGCCATGCCGCGACGACCCGGTCCGCTCCGCCGCTTGCTGAACCGGCTGTTCAGCTGGCGCAAGGTGCCGGCCGGTGGTGCTAGCCGGCGCAACCCGGGTCTCGGTCCGGACGACGGCGGTGTGGGCGTGCGCGAGCCCCGGCGTCCCCACCCGCGGCCCCGCTCGGGCGCCGGAGCGGAGCTACCGCCGCCGCCCGAGCAGACAGTGAAGCTGGGTAGTTAGTCCGCCGCCACCTGCCGAGGGGAAGGTTATGGCCGCGACACGCCGGGCGGCGATCAGAGGCTCCCCCCTCCACCGGAATAACCTCCCCCTCGCGGGTAGGGGTCGGCCGGATCAGCGCGACTATGCAGGCTCGGCCGGCAGTCCCGCGGCCTTCAACGCAACCGCCAGCGCGGCGGTCTCGTCCTCGGTGGCATCTACCAGCGGCGGCCGCACGCCGCCCACGGGCAGGCCGCGCAGCGCCAACCCGGCCTTGACCAGGATGCAGCCCTGCGTCGCGAACACACCGGTGAAGATCGGCAGCAGCGTCTGGTGCCAGCGGCGTGCCTCAGCAGTGTCGCCGCGCGCGAACGCCTCGATCATGGCCTTGGTGCCGACGCCGGAGAAGTGCGTGGACGTGCCCACCACCCCGACGGCGCCGACCGACAGCAGGGGCAGCGTGAGCGCGTCGTCTCCGGAGTAGTAGGCCAGGTCGGTCTCGGCGAGCACCTTGGAGGTGGCGGTGAGGTCGCCCTTGGCGTCCTTCACGCCGACGATGTTCCGGTGCGCGGCCAGGGCAATCATCGTCGGCGTGGCGATCGGCGTGGCGGTACGCCCGGGGATGTCGTAGAGCAGGATCGGCAGGTCGGTGGCGTCCGCCACGGTCCGGAAGTGTGCCAGCAGACCGGCCTGTGGCGGCTTGGAGTAGTACGGCGTGACCACCAGCAGGCCGTCCGCACCCGCCTTGGCCGCCTCCTCGGCGAGATGCACGGTGTGCGTGGTGCTGAACGTGCCCACGCCCGCCACCACGCGGGCCCGGTCGCCGACGGCGTCCTTCACCGCACGGAGCAGGTCGGACTTCTCCGCATCGGTGGTCGTCGGTGACTCGCCGGTGGTGCCGTTGATCACCAGAGCGTCGTTGTGCATCTCGTCGACGAGATAGGTCGCGAGCGCGGCGCTGGCGGTCAGATTCAGCTCGCGGCCGGCGCCGAACGGCGTGACCATCGCGGTGAGCAGCTGTCCGAACGGTGCGCTTCCAGCCATGCTCAGACGCTACCGCGCTGGGCTCGCGCAGGACTCGGCAAGTTCCGGCGGAGTCAGGCCGTCGACGAGCGGACGAACCGGCTCGGCGGGAGGGGCCGGTCGCGACGCCTCGGACCTGACGACGAGGACGACGGCGGTGAGGATCACCAAGCCGCCGAGGATCTCGGTGGGCGCAAGCCGTTCACCGGCGAGCAGGGCGCCCAGGGCGACGGCGACGGCGGGGTTCACGTACGCGTACGTCGAGACCAGGGAAGTGGGTGCGTTACCGAACACCCAGATGTAGGCGCTGAACGCGATCAGGGAACCGAACACGATGAGGTAGGCCAGCGCCAGCCACGACTTGGTCGTGAACGCGCCCAAGTCGATCCGGGCATACTCGCCGCGCAGGCCGGCGAACAGGATCATCGCGATACCGGCGGCCAGCATCTCGACGGTGGTCAGCACCATGGGCTCGCCGGGCACGTCGATGCGGGTGGCCAGCAGCGAACCCAGCGACCAGAAGAACGCGGCCAGGATGACCAGTGCGGCGTACCACAGGTTGGCGTCGCCGCCGCTGCTCCGCGCGAACAGCAGGGCCACGCCGCCCAGGCCGAGGACGACGCCGACGTACGTCAGCCCACGGATCCGCGCGCCGGCGGTGCGGCGCATGACGATCAGCCAGAGCGGCACGGTGGCCACCAACAGCGCGGTCAGGCCCGACGGCACCTTGGTCTCGGCGATCACGACGGTGCCGTTGCCGCCCATCAGGACGAGCAGCCCGCAGATCGCCGCGTTCCGGGTGCGCGTACCGCCGGCCAGCAGGGCACGTGGGCCGCGCCGCGCGGCGACCACGGCGGCCAGGACCAGTCCCGCGACCAGGAACCGCACCCCACCCGACAGCTCCGGCGGCATCGTCTCGACCGTGAAGCGGATGGCGAGGTAGGTCGACCCCCAGACGACGTAGACGATGGACAGCGCCGTCCATACCTTGACGCTGCTTACTCCCTCCAGCACACATCGAAGTTATCTGACGGGTCTGACGGGCGCCGCCAGGTTTTCGGCCGTTCGACGCGGGCAAGCTGCCAGTGTTACCAACGCCACACCAGGACGAGATCGGCCAGTTCCCGGGACGCCGCGATGGTGCGCGCGTTCGTCTCGTCGGACCCGGTGGCCCAGTGCTGGGCCAGCGCCTCGTCCGCGCCCAACTCGATGCGACGCCGGATGAGACGCTCCTGCCGTGCGGCGGTCGGGACGTCGAGATACCACGTCTGGTTGAGCTGGTCGTGGACCTCCGGCCACACCAGCAGGTAGTTGCCCTCGGTGACGATCAGCGGTACGTCGGGCGGCACCGCGATCGCGGCGGCGGTGGAGTCTTCCCGGTCCCGTTCGAACTTGGGCAGGTAGACCACGTGGTCGGCCTGCCGGAGCCGGGCCAGCGCGGCGGCATACCCGGCCTGGTCGAACGTGTCCGGCGCCCCCTTGCGGTCCCGCTTGCCGGACTCGACGAGCAGGGCGTCGCCGATGTGGAACCCGTCCATCGACGCCAGGGCGGCGCGACGCGGGCCGAGCCTGGCCACCAGCAGCTCGGCCAACGTCGACTTGCCCGCCCCGGGCGGTCCGGTGATGCCGAGGATCTTCCGGCTCGGCCCGGCCGCCAGTTCGGCGGCGCGGGCCAGCAGGTCGCCGGTGGTCAGTTCCATCGGGCGGCGAGCTCCCCCAGCCTCGGGTCGCGTAGCCACGCCCGCGGTCCGGGATGCGCGACCCGGACGCCGGCCACCGCCACCGCGAAGGCCAGGACCTGCGGGAGCAGCGCCACGGCGGTCGGCCAGCCGACCCGCCCGACGGCATAGGCGACGGCGCCGTGGAAGACGTCTCCCGCGCCCGCCGTGTCGACGGCGGTCACCGGCGGCACCGCGACGGTGCCGACCCCGTCCACGGTGGCCCAGCGGACCGGCCGAGGTCCGTCCGTCACCGCCACCGCGTCGGCACCCGCGCGCAGCGCCGCCTCGGTCGGGTCGGGCCAGTAGTCCGACGACGCCACGACGAGATCGGCGGCGCCGAACAGTTCGGCGAAGACGGGACGGGGCCGGCCGGCGTCGACCAGGACCGGCACCGAACGATCCCGTGCCCACCGCGTGGCGGCCACGGCCAGCGCCGACCAGTGCCCGTCGACGAGCAGCACGTCGGCATCGTCGAACCGAGCCGGTGCCGGCGGTGACGGGCCGACCGAGTCGGCGGAGCTGACGCTTCGCAAGCCGGTGGCCGCTTCCACCCGGACCGCCGATACCGGCAGGGCGGATGCCCGGGCTGGGTCTGCGTCGCGCACGTCGACACCGCAGCCGACCAACTCGGCCTGGGCGATGGCCGCGGCCGGGTGGGATCCCAGCGCGGTGTGCAGCACCGAGCGTCCGCCTAGGGCGGCGAACGTCACCGCTGCGTTGGCCGCCGGCCCGCCCGCGGCCACGAACTGCTCCCGCGCGGTCAGCTTCTCGTCGCGGCGGGGCAGGTCGTCCAGGACGTGCACCACGTCCAGCGTGGTCAGCCCGACAAACAGCCCACGTGGTGCCGGCTCGGCCGTCAGCCCTCACTCACCATCGGGCTCGACGCCACCTCGGTGCCGTCGGGCAGGGTGCTGATCTCGAAGTCGGCGAAGACGTTGGGCGCCTTCTTCTTGAGCTCGCGCAGGCAGTCGATGGCCAACGCCCGGATCTCGATGTCGGCGTGCTCCGAGGCCCGCATGGCGACGAAGTGCCGCCACGCCCGGTAGTTACCGGTCACGACGATTCGCGTCTCGGTGGCGTTGGGCAGCACCGCTCGCGCGGCCTGGCGTGCCTGCTTTCGGCGCAGCGTCGCCTGCTCGACGTCGGCGAACTTCTTCTCCAGGCCTTCGAGCAACTCGGTGTATGCCGTGACCGCGGCCGACGTGGCAGCCATGAACTTCTCGTGCAGGTCGGGATCTTCGGCGATCACGTCCGGCTCGACCATGGCCGCGTTCCGCTCCGGGACGTATCGCTGGCTGAGCTGGCTGTAGCTGAAGTGCCGGTGCCGGATCAGCTCATGGGTCAGCGAGCGGGAGATCCCGGTGATGTACATCGTCACGATGCCGTGCTCGAGGACGGACAGGTGCCCGACCTCGAGGATGTGGTGCAGGTAGCCGGCGTTCGTCGCGGTGGACGGATTGGGCTTCTTCCACGACTGGTAGCAGGCCCGGCCGGCGAACTCGGCCAGCGCCTGGCCGCCTTCGGCGTCGGTGTCCCACGGCACGTCCGGAGGAGTCTCGAAGTGGGTCCAGGCGATGACCTGGACACGGGGCGTGACGATCTCGGGCACGGCGTCTCCATCACTGACAGCCTCGGTGTGGCTCAGCGTAAATGACCCGAACGACGCTGCCAGATCGCGGCGCGCCGCCCGTCACGGCTCGACCTCGATGTGACGGTCAGCCGGCGGCCCGGCACGACGTCGTCACCGCCGCCCGCAGGGCCGGCGCCAGGTCGCCACGGGGCATCACCTGGATCCCGTCCAGACCGAGCCATCGGGCGGCCAGGCCGAGCTCTTCGGCCAGCTCGACGCTCACTTCCTCGACCCTGGGCCAGCCGGACGACCCCACGTCTGCCTCGGCGAACGCCGACTGGACGCGCAGCACGCCGGCGGCCCGGTCGCTCTTCAGGTCGACGCGGGCCACCAGCCGATCGCCGAGCAGGAATGGCAGGACGTAGTAGCCGAACACCCGCTTGGGCGGCGGGGTGTAGATCTCGATGCGGTAGTGGAAGCGGAACAGCCGCTCGTCCCGAGGACGGAACCAGACCAACGAGTCGAAGGGCGAGAGCAACGCCCGGGCGGCTATCCGACGGGGCCGCCGGGCCTGCGCCCACAGGTACGCGGGAGGGTCCCAGCCTTCGACCCGGACCGGACGCACCTCTCCGGTCTCGACGAGCTCGGCCAGCCCGGCCTTGGTGGACGCCTGCGCCATGCGGAAGTAGTCGGCGATGTCGGCGACGGTGCCCACGCCGAGCGCCCGGGTGGCAATGCGCACCAAGTCGCGGCGCTGCTCGGCCTCGGTGGCCGGCGCGGCGGCGGCGACCGACGCGGGCAGGACGTGCTCGGTCAGGTCGTACCAGCGCTCGAAGTTCACCCGTCGGCTGGCCATCACCCGCCCCGAGTAGAACAGGTGCTCCAGCGCCACCTTTCCGTCGTGCCAGTTCCACATCGAGCCCGGATTGTTGGGACGTTCGAAGCCGGTCTCACCGGCGCGCATCGGCCCGTCCCCGGCCATCCGCCGTACGAGGTCATCCACTAAGCCCGGGTTCTCGCGTAGCACGCGGCCCAGCGATCCCCAGCTGTCCGGCCGGTCCATCCGCCACCGGAAGAGCGGGTACATCTCTACCGGGATGAGCGCGGCCATGTGCGCCCAGTACTCGACCAGTTCACGGCGAACCGGCCCCCGCTTGTGCGCGGTCAGCTCGTCGAGGAGATCGCGCGGGTAGGGCCCGAGTCGGGAGAAGAGCGGCATGTAGTGCGAGCGGCAGAAGACGTTGACCGAATCGAGCTGAAGGACCGCGATCGAGTCCAGCACCCGGCGGATGTGACGTACGTCAATCCGCCCGGTGGGCCGCGGGTTGGCGAACCCTTGGGCGGCCAGGGCGATGCGCCGGGCCTCGGCGGCGCTGACCTCGTCCTCCTCCGCCGCAGGCACGGCTCCACTTTAGAGACCACGTCCGACAACCTGGCCGGGCCGGAATTGCCCGGCCTTGGCCCTGCCCACCGTGGCACGATTCGGTGATGACCGAGTTCCTTCAGCGCGTGGGGAACTCGGTCGGAGCGTGGTTGTATCTGATCGCCGGCGGCCTCGCCTTCGCCGAGGCCGCGCTGCTGGTAGGGATGGTCCTGCCCGGCGAGACGGCTCTGTTGGTGGCGGGATACTTCTGCCACGAGCACGTGCTGTCGCTGCCCGTGATGATCGTGGTCGCGATCGGCTGCGCCATCCTCGGCGACTCCGTGGGCTTCGAGCTCGGCCGCCGGTTCGGCCCGCCCCTGCGCAGGTCCCGGGCTGGCCTGCGTGTAGGCGAGCAACGCTGGAACCAGGTGGACGGGTTCCTGCACCGGCATGGCGGGAAGGCCGTCCTAGCCGCGCGGCTGACTGCGGTGCTGCGGGCGCTGGTGCCGTCCATGGCCGGCTTGAGCGGCATGCCCTACCGGACCTTCTTCGCTTGGAACGCGATCGGGGGTGTCATCTGGGGGACGTCGTGCGTCCTGCTGGGCTACGCCTTCGCCTCCGCGCTGCACCGCGTCGAGGAATACCTCACGTGGGCACCGTTGGCCGTCCTCGGCGCGTTGGGCGTGTTCGCCATCGCTCTCCAGGCCTATCGACGGCGCCGCATGCACCGCGAAGCCGAGGCGGGAGCGGGCCCGAGCCGGTGACCGCGCCGTCCATCCGCGCCGCCACGCCGGACGACGCCGAGGCCATCTCGGCCGTCCGGCTCGCCGGCTGGCGAGCTGCGTACGGCGCTCTGCTGCCGCCGGGGAAGCTCGACCACGTCGACGGCGTCGAGTGGGCGGCCCGGGTCCGGGCCCGGCTGGCCACCGGGCAGATCGTCATGCTGGTGGCCGAGGACGCCGGGTCCGTTCAGGCGTTCTCTTCCTTCGGTTGCTGCCGCGACCACGACCTGCCGGAGGCGGACGAGATCTACGCCCTGTACGTGCATCCGACGCAATGGTCGCGCGGGCTCGGGCGGGAGCTCATGGCCGCGACGCTGCCCCAGCTGCGTCGTCCCGTCGCTCTTTGGGTGCTGGAAGCCAACGCCCGGGCGAGACGCTTCTACGAGATCGCCGGGTTCCGCGCGGACGGGTCGGTCAAGGACGCCGACCTGTACGGTGCCACCCTGCCCGAAGTGCGCTACATCCTGCGCTA
>DATAEG010000149.1:0-12293 GCA_036258135.1 Jatrophihabitantaceae bacterium
AGAATCACCCATTGCTCGTGCCAGCAACTTGGGTCGTTCCTCCGAAGCGCCGCGCACCCAGTCCTTCCTAACCTTGCGATCACATTCGACTGGTGGGGGCACGCATGAACACCGCGCTGGACACAATTCGCACCGGGTCAGGCGGGCCGACGAGGATCGGGACGGTCGTCGTCGGCGGCGCTCAGGCCGGCCTGGTCATGGGGTATTACCTGCAACGCAAGAACGCCGACTTCGTCATCCTCGAGGCGCACCCACGCGTCGGCGACGTGTGGCGGCAGCGCTACGACTCGCTGAGGCTGTTCAGCATCCCGCGCTACGCCAGCCTGCCAGGGTGGCGCATCCCGGTGCGCGACTTTCCGACCCGCGACGAGTTCGCTGACTACTTGGAGCAGTACGCCGCGCATTTCGATCTCCCGGTCCGCACCGGCGTGCGGGTAGTGCAGGTATGCCGCCATGAGGACGGAAGCCTGCTCGTCCAGACGACGGACGGCAGCTATCTGGCCGATTCCGTCGTGGTGGCGACGGGTTCATACCAGCGCCCGTTCACGCCGGACTTCGCGGCCGAGATCGACCCGTCGGTCGTGCAGCTGCATTCGATGGGCTACCGCAACCCCGGCCAACTCGCGCCCGGCGCCGTCTTGGTGGTCGGCGCCGCCAACTCCGGCACTGACGTGGCCTTGGACGCGACTGCCGCCGGTCACCCGACATGGCTGGCAGGTCGACACCCCGGCCAGGTGCCAGTCGACATCGACTCGCGCCGGGCGCGTCCGTTCATTCCCATCGTGATGTTCGTGTTCAAGCACGTCCTGACGCTGCGTACTCCGGTAGGACGCAAGGTGCGGCCAGAGGTGCTTGGCCACGGCACCAACCTGGTCCGCAACAAGCTGTCCGACCTTGACGCGGCCGGCGTCGTGCGCATTGGGCGGATCACCGGCGTCCACGAGGGTCAACCGATCACCGAGGACGGTCCGGTGCCGGATATCGCGACGATCGTCTGGTGCACGGGCGCACACCCGGATTACCGCTTCCTCGATCTACCGAGCGTGGACGCCGAGCAGCGGCCGGAGGAACGACGCGGCGTGTCGTCCGAGTCTGGCTTGTACTTCCTCGGCCTGGAGTTCCAGTTCGCGTTGGCCTCCGCCACGATCCAGGGCCTCGACCGGGACGCGCGCTATCTCGTCCGGCAGATGCGCCAGGCGGGCAAGCTGCGCCGCACCGCTCGCCAGCGGGTCGCCGCTTAGGCCTCCTGCCGACGGCTACTTCTGGCCGAGTGCCCTGGCCAGCTCATCGCGGCCCATCTTCGAGCGGCCTGGCAGGTCGCGCTTCTTGGCCATCTCGTAGAGCTCCGCGCGCGTCTTCGGCGTCGACGCTCCGGTGCGCTTGCGCGCGGCGACAGCGGCGCCTTGCTTTCCGAGCGCTGTCCTGGTCTTGGTCGGCAGCTTGGCGATCGTCTTCTTCTTAGCGGCTGCCTTCTGCGCCTTCTTAACGTTGGCCTTGGCGGCCTTGGTCTGCTTCGCGGTAGCCATGCGCCTGTTATATCGCGAGGGCCGCGATATGGCGATGGATAGGGTTGCTGCATGCGGATCCTGGTGACCGGTGGCGCCGGCTACATCGGCGGGCACACCGTCGTCGAGTTGCTCCGCGCGGGTCACGACGTCGTCGTGGTGGATAACTTCGTCAACGCCAAACGCTCCGCCGTCACACGGATACAGGAGCTCGGCGGCCGGCCGCTCGACGAGTTCGCCGTCGACGTGCTGGACGAAGACGGCTTGAACACGGCGTTCGAGTCGGGCCCCGTCGACGCGGTGATCCACTTCGCCGCCCTCAAGGCGGTGGGCGAGTCGGTGGCGCAGCCGCTGCGGTACTACGAGAACAACGTGGCCGGCACCATGCGGCTGCTCCAGGTAATGGACGCACATGACGTGCGGCGCATGGTGTTCAGTTCCTCGGCGACGGTGTACGGCGCCTCCGACGACGCGCCGTTCACCGAGGACGCACCGCTGGGCGCCATCAACCCGTACGGCGTCACCAAGGTGCAGATCGAGCAGATCCTCCGGGACCTCGCCGCGGCCGATGACCGCTGGCACTGTGCGTCACTGCGTTACTTCAACCCGGTCGGAGCCGATCCGTCGGGACGCATCGGCGAGGACCCGCACGACGTGCCGAACAACCTCGTCCCGTTCATCGCCCAGGTGGCCGTGGGTCGGCGTGACCGATTGACGATCTTCGGTGACGACTACCCGACCCCGGACGGCACCTGCGTCCGCGACTACATCCACGTGGTCGACCTGGCCCGGGGGCACCTGGCCGCACTCGACCGGCTCGACGAGTACCCGGGTGCGCACGCCTGGAACCTCGGCACCGGGCACGGGTCGTCGGTACTCGAGGTGCTGGCCTCGTTCGAGCGGGCGGTGGGCAACCCCATCCCGCACGTCGTCGGGCCGCGCCGCGCCGGAGACGCGCCCGTCTCGTACGCCGACGTGAGCAAGGCCGAACGCGACCTCGGCTGGAAAGCCGAGAAGTCGCTGGACGAGATGTGCGCCGACCACTGGCATTGGCAGGAGCAGAATCCGCAGGGCTATCCCGACGACTGATCGGCAGGCCGGACCGCGTGCGGATCACCTACCCCGCCGAGCTTCCGATCACGGCTCGCCGGACCGAGATTGCCGAGACCATCGCCGCGCATCAGGTCGTGGTGGTGGCCGGCGAGACCGGCTCAGGTAAGACCACGCAGCTGCCCAAGATCTGCCTGGAGCTCGGCCGCGGCCGGCGGGCCATGATCGGACACACCCAACCGCGACGGCTGGCCGCCCGCACTGTCTCGGCACGCATCGCCGAGGAGCTCGGCGTCCCGTTGGGTGCGGAGGTCGGCTACGCGGTCCGTTTCGACGAGCGTGTGTCGGCTGAGACGTCGGTGAAGTTGATGACCGACGGCATCCTGCTGACCGAAATCCAGCGGGACCGCCAGCTGCGGCGGTACGACACGATCGTCGTCGACGAGGCACACGAGCGCACTCTCAACGTCGACTTCCTGCTCGGCTATCTGAAGCGGCTGCTGCCCCGCCGACCAGATCTCAAAGTGGTCATCACGTCGGCGACGATCGATCCCGAGCGGTTCGCGGCCCACTTCGGTAACACGCCGATCATCGAGGTGTCCGGGCGGACGTACCCGGTGGAGGTCCGCTACCGCCCAGTTGTCGATCCGGACGACCCGAGCGCTGATCCCGACCGCGACATGATCTCGGCGATCACGGCCGCCGTCGACGAGCTCGCCCGCGAGGGACCCGGCGACATGCTGGTGTTCCTCTCCGGCGAACGGGAGATCCGCGACGCCGCCGATGCCTTGCGCGGGCACACCCAGCGGTGGCGTGAGCCGGTCGAGGTGTTGCCGCTGTACTCCCGGCTGCCCACCGCGGAACAGCAACGTGTCTTCGCCGACCACGCCGCGCGACGCATCGTGCTCGCCACCAACGTCGCCGAAACGTCGCTCACCGTCCCGGGCATCCACTACGTGATCGACCCGGGAACGGCACGCATGTCGCGTTACAACACCCGCACGAAGGTTCAGCGCCTGCCCATCGAGCCGATCTCGCAGGCCTCGGCCAACCAGCGTTCCGGCCGGTGCGGACGGGTCGCGGATGGCGTCTGCATCCGCCTCTACAGCGAGGCTGACTTCGCGTCGCGACCGGAATTCACCCAGCCGGAGATTCTGCGCACCAACCTGGCGTCGGTCATTCTTCAGATGGCCGCACTGCGGCTCGGTGACGTCGCCGACTTCCCGTTCCTGGATCCGCCCGACCGGCGGCAGATCACCGACGGACGGACCGTCCTGACCGAGCTGGGCGCGTTGGACGGAGACCGGCTCACCCGGGTCGGGCGCCAGCTCGCCCAGCTACCCGTCGATCCGAGGCTGGCCCGGATGATCGTCGCCGGCGCCGCAGCGGGCTGCCTGCGTGAGGTGCTCGTCGTGGCCGCGGGACTGGCGATCCAGGACCCACGGGAGCGGCCCGTCGACCAGCAACCGGCCGCCGACGCCAAACACCGGCGGTTCACCGACCCGACGTCGGACTTCATGTCGATGCTCGGCCTGTGGCGATACCTGCGGGAGCAACAGAAGGCGTTGTCCGGCAACGCGTTCCGTCGACTGTGCCGTACGGATTTCCTGAACTACCTGCGGGTGCGCGAGTGGCAGGACGTGGAAAGCCAGCTGCGTCAGACGGCCAAGGCGCTGGGCATGCCGCGCGGGCCGGCCACAGATGACGCCGACGCCATCCACCGCGCCCTGCTCGCCGGCCTGTTGTCTCACGTCGGTGCGTACGACGAGCGCACCCGCGACTACCAGGGTGCCCGCGGCAGCCGCTTCGTGATCTTCCCGGGCTCGGCGCTGGCCCGGCGGCGTCCGGACTGGGTGGTCGCGGCCGAGCTGGTGGAGACTTCTCGGCTGTTCGCGCGGGTGTGCGCCCGAATCGAGCCTGACTGGGTCGAGCAGGCCGCCGGGAACCTGGTACGACGCAGCTATAGCGAGCCGCGCTGGTCGAAGCAGCGTGGCTCGGTCGTAGCCACCGAACGCGTCACCCTGTTCGGCCTGCCGCTGGTCACCGACCGGACCGTCGGGTACGGCCGGATCGAGCCGGAGTTCGCACGCGAGCTGTTCATCCGGCATGCCCTCGTGGAAGGCGAGTGGGAGACGCGGCACCAGTTCTTCCACGACAACGCCCGCGCCCGGGCGGCTGCCGAGGAGCTCGAGGAGCGGTCCCGGCGACGCGGCCTGGCCACCGACGACGAGGCGTTGTTCGCCTTCTACGACGCGCGGATCCCGGCGGAGGTGGTGTCTGCGCGGCACTTCGACGCGTGGTGGAAGAAGGCGCGGCGCGACAACCCTGACCTGCTGCGCTTTACCCCGAAGCCGGTCGCCGCCGAGGCGGAGATCGACGATGACTTCCCCGCCTCCTGGCCGTGGGCGGGAGCCGACCTGCGGCTCAGCTACGTCTTCGATCCCGCCGACCCTCGCGACGGAGTCGCGGTGCACATCCCGCTCACCGTCCTGGCCGGGTTGCCCACGGCGCCCTTCGAATGGCAGGTGCCCGGCCTGCGTGAGGAGCTGGTGGCGGCGATGATCCGGTCGTTGCCCAAGCCAATTCGCCGCCGGCTGGTGCCTGCGCCCGACCTGGCGCGCGCCTTCCTCGCCGGCCCTGGCCGCGCCGGGCCGGACGCCGGTCCGCTCCCCGACGTGCTGGCCACCACGCTGGCGGACTGGCGCGGTGTGTCGATTCGGCCGGGCGATTGGCAGCTTGACGCGCTGCCTGCCCACCTACGGATGACGTTCGTCGTCGAGGACGATGCGGGCGCCGTGCTCGCGGAAGGAAAGGATCTCGACGCGCTGCGTATGCGACTGAGCGCGGCCGCGTTAGCTGAGGTCAGCGCGGACTTCGAGCCGCTCCGTGGCCGTACGTCCTGGGACTTCGGCGCCCTGCCCGAGGTGTACGAGACCGAACGTGGCGGCCACCGTGTGCGGGCCTACCCGGCGCTCGTCGACGAGGGCACCTCGGTGGCTGTGCAGTTGGTGGCCGGTCCGGCCGAACAGCGGGCGGCCAATCACGACGGGGTGCGGCGGCTCCTGCTACTGGCCGTGCCGTCCCCGATTAACGCCGCGGTCCGGGCATTGACCAGCGCGGAACGGATGGTGCTGCGGGTGACGCCGCACGGCAGCGCCGCCGAGCTGCTCGACGACTGCCTGGCCGCCGCGGCCGATGCAGTGATGGACGGTGGCCCGCTGCCGCATGATGCGGCGTCCTTCGACGCGTTGGTTGTCCGGGCTCGGGCGGAGCTGCCGTCGGTGGCCAACCGGCTGCTGCGCGAGGTGGCCGCGGCGCTGGCCGCCTACGGAGAGGCGAGGTTAGCTGTGGACCGGGTCCGTGCCACCACCGCAGCAGAGGACATGGACGCCCAGCTGGGTCGCCTTGTCCACCCGGGATTCGTCATCGAGACCACCGCGGGTCGACTGCCCGACCTGGCCCGGTACCTGCGTGCGATCACCATCCGCGCCGGACATCCGGGCGCCCGCGACGCCGAGCTGACTGCGCGCGCCCAGCTACTCGAGCACGAATACGCCGACGTCGTGCAGAGCCTGCCGCCCGACCGGCGCGCCGATCCGGACATCCACGAAGTCCGGTGGTTGCTGGAGGAATTGCGGGTGAGTTTCTTCGCCCAGCGCCTCGGCACCCGCGTACCTGTCTCGGAGAAGCGCGTCCAGCGTGCCATCGACGCCTTGTAGCGCGAGAGACTAACCGGCGATGGAGGCCTTTCACTGCGAGTACGCGTGGCTCGGTGATGCCGCCGCCGACCGCGCCATTCGCGACGTTCGCATCGAGATCACCGACGGGCGGATCGGCGGCGTCCTCACCGATGTGCCGGCTGGCCGGGACGCGCAGCGCCTGGCCGGACTCACCCTGCCCGGTCTGGTCAACACCCACTCGCACGTCTTCCATCGCGCCATCCGCGGCCTCACCGAGACCGGAGCCGCCGACTTCTGGCGCTGGCGCGATCTCATGTACGGCGTGGCCGGGCGGCTCGATCCCGACTCGATGTTCCGGCTGGCCCGGGCCACCTATGCGGAGATGGCGCTGGCCGGCATCACGGCCGTCGGCGAGTTCCACTACCTGCACCACGACGCCGAAGGTCGTCCGTACCGCGAGCCGAACGCGATGGCCGAGGCCGTCGTCGGGGCGGCGCGGGAAGTAGGCCTGCGGTTGACCTTGATCGACGCGTGCTACCTGCAGGCGGATGTGGACGGCAAGCCGCTCGAGGGCGTCCAGCGCCGGTTCGGTGGCGGCGACTGGCACGGGTGGGCCGACCGGGCGACGCTGATGAGCGCGGGCCCAGGCCTGAGGCTGGGCGCGGCCATCCACTCCGTGCGCGCGGTCCCGCAGGAGGCGCTCACGCCGATCGCCACGTTCGCCCGGGTGCAGAACCGGCCCCTGCACGTGCACCTGTCCGAGCAGCCCGCCGAGAACGAGGCATGCCTGCGGGTGCACGGGGTCACCCCCACCCGGCTGCTGGCCGACGCCGACGTGCTGGGCGAGGCGACCACCGCCGTGCACGCCACCCACCTGACCTCGGCTGACATCCGGCTGCTCGGGGACGCCGCCACCGCGGTGAGCATGTGCGTCACCACCGAGCGCAACCTCGCCGACGGGATCGGGCCGGCACCGGCGTTGGCCCGGGCCGGCGCACCGCTCGTCCTCGGCACCGACGGGCACATGACGATCGACATGTTCGAGGAGGCGCGCGGGGTGGAGCTGGACGAGCGATTGCGCTCCGGGCGCCGCGGGCACTTCCGGCCAGGCCAGCTCGCCGTCATGCTCACGTCGGCCGGCGCCGCTTCCCTCGGGTGGGACGACGCCGGATGCATCGAGCCGGGTGCCCTCGCCGACCTGACGACCGTGCGTCTCGACACGGTGCGGACCGCGGGCGCCCGAGCCGTCGATCCTCTGGCGCCGGTGCTCTACGCCGCCACGGCCGCGGACGTGGACACGGTGATCGTCGGCGGTGACGTCATCGTCAGCGGCGGCCGGCATCGCTCGATCGACGCGGCCCGAGAGCTGGGGGCGGCCATCGCCGCCGTCGTCTCATGAGCGCTTTCACTCGTATGTGGGCCGACCTGGCTGACGTGGGACGAGACCGGACCACCGGTGGTTACCGCCGGTTCGCCTGGACGCGGGAGGACGCTGTTCTGCGGGAGTGGTTCGCCGGCGAGGCCGCCCGGCGCGGCATGACGCTGAGCGAGGACCGGGCCGGCAACCAGTGGGCCTGGCGGGGCGATCCCGACGCCAGGCCTGGCGTCGTCGTTGGCTCGCACCTCGACTCCGTGCCGGACGGCGGCGCCTTCGACGGGCCGCTCGGAGTGGTCAGTGGATTCCTGGCCGTCGACACGCTGCCGGCGCAGACCGAACGGCCGGTGGGCGTCGTCAACTTCGCCGACGAGGAGGGTGCCCGGTTCGGGGTGGCCTGTGCCGGATCGCGGCTGCTCACCGGCGCGCTCGCCGCCGACCGGGCGAGGGCGCTGCGTGACGACGCCGGCCACAGCCTCGCCGAAGCGGTGGCTCTCACGGGGCGCCGTCCCGAGCATCTGGGGCGCGACGACGAGGCGCTACGCCGGGTGAGCGCGTTCGTGGAGCTACACGTGGAACAGGGCCGCGGGCTGGTGTACGAGGACGCGCCGATCGGAGTGGCCCGTGCCATCTGGCCGCACGGCCGGTGGCGCCTGGATTTCGCCGGCGAGGCCAACCACGCCGGCACCACCGCGCTCGACGACCGCCGCGACCCGATGCTCGACTACGCCCAGGCGGTCCTGCGGGCGTATACCGCCGCGCGCGACAACAACGCCCTGGCCACACTCGGCAAGCTCTCCATCACGCCGAACGCCGTCAACGCCATACCGTCGCAGGTGCGGTCCTGGCTTGACGTGCGCGCCCCGACCGCCGCCCAAGTGGAGGCGGTCCTGGCCGAGCTCGGCCTACCGGCGACGAACGAGTCCTGGACCGACGAGACGGCCTTTGACAGCGACCTGCGGGAGCGCATCGTCAGCGCGCTCGGCCACCCGCCGGTGCTCAGCACTGGAGCCGGCCACGACGCCGGCATTCTCGCCGCTGCGGGCGTGCCCACCGCGATGATCTTCGTACGCAACCCGACCGGCGTTTCCCACTCGCCGGCTGAGCACGCCGAGACCGCCGACTGCGAAGGCGGCGTGGCCGCCCTCGCCCGAGTGATCGCCGAGCTAGCTGGCCAGTGAGGACACGTAGTCGAACGCCTCCGCCGTGATCGCGGGCCACTGGACGTCCTCCGGTGCCGCGGGAACGGGGATGACCGCCCATTCCCGCATGCGCCGGCCGGGCCGTGGCTCGAACGGGGCGATTCCGTCCTGTGCCAGCAGTGCCGTGATCCGATCGGAGGGTACCTTTACCACGAGGGCACCGTGGTTGAGCATGGCGAAGATCTTCCCGTGTACCCGTAACCCATTGCTGCTCATCATGCGTCCATACGTGACGCCGGGCCGCCCGGCGTATTCGTCGACCAGCTCGTCGAAGAGGCTCTGTGCGTCGGCCACACTGCGACGATAAGACCGGCCGCCGACGCCGCGTAGGGTCTGTCGCGTGGCGGATCTCGACACCGCGGCATTGAAGGAGAACTTCGCGGCGGTTGCGAATCACGGGGGCGACGAACTGGCGCTGTACTTCTACAGCTACCTCTTCTATCGGCACCCGGAAACTCGGCAGATGTTCCCGCCGCGGATGACTCGGCAGCGGGACCGGCTGGTGTCGGCGTTGGGGCGCATCGTCTCGAATGTCGACCATGCCGGCGATCTCGTGCCGTTTCTGACGGACCTCGGCCGCGATCACCGCAAGTTCGGCGCCCTGGCGCCGCACTACCCGGCCGTCGGCGAGGCCCTGATCGTCACCCTTCGGCATTTCTCCGGTGCGCGCTGGAACACCAAGCTCCAGGAGGACTGGACGGCGGCGTACGGGTTGGTGGCGCAGACGATGCTCGCCGCGGCGGACGAGGCCGCCAGCGCGCATCCGCCGTTCTGGACCGGCGAGGTGGTCAGTGTCGAACACCGGACCATCGACATCGCGGTGGTCCGGATCCGTCCCGACGAGCCGCCGCCGTACCGGGCGGGCCAGTCAGTCTCACTAGAACTGGTCGACCTGCGGCCGCGAGAGTGGCGTTGGTACACGCCGGCGTCCAAGCCCGGCGGCGAGGACTTCGAGATTCACACCCGCCTAATCGACGGCGGCCCGGTGTCGACGACGCTGGTCACCCGCGCCGTCGCGGGCACCCGGGTCCGTTTCGGTGCTCCGGTCGGCCGGATGGTGCTGGACGAAGAGTCCGAGCGGCCAGTGCTCATGATCGCCGGGAGCACCGGGCTGGCGCCGATGAAGGCCATGATCGAACAACTCGCGGAAGACGGGGCACGTCCGACGAACCTGTTCTTCGGCGCCCGGACGCCGCGGGAGATCTACGACGGCCCAGCTATGGACGAGCTCGACCGGGCCCATGATTGGCTCACGGTGGTCACCGCCATCTCGGACGACGAGCGGTGGCGGGGAGAGCGCGGCCTCATCGGTGACGTGGCGCTCGCGCGCGGGGAGTGGTCCGGACACGACACCTACGTGTGCGGTTCCCCGGCAATGGTCGAAAGCACCGTCAAACTATTGGTGGCCAACGGGGTCCCCGAGAATCAGATCTATTACGACGAGTTCGGTGAGAGCTGAAAATGAGCCATCACGAGGGGGACGAGATGAGCGCGCAGACATACGGGGACCAGGAGAGTGTCGGCGCGGATCCGCTCGACCTCGGCCAGGTCAGCTTCTCCGAGACCACGGCCTTTGGGGCACGCGGCTACGACGAACAGGAGGTCGACGCGTTCGTGGCCATGGTCACTCACGAGCTCGACCGACTGAGCGGCCGCGTCAAGGAGCTCGAGGCCGAAGGCGCCGAGCTTCGGGAGGCAGCGCGCAGCGACGCCGACGTCGTCGCGCAGTCGCTGGACATCCTGGCCAGCGCCCAGCAGGCGGCCGACGCCGTGGTGGCCAGTGCCGACGAGTACAGCGGCCGGGTGATCGCCGAGGCTCGGCAGGCTTACGACGACGCCAGCCAGCGCGCCCAGGAAATCATGGACGAGGCGCAGCAGGCCGCGGATCTCGCCTCCGCCACGCAGAGCGAGCTCGACAAGCGGACGGTCTACCTGGCCGCGCTGCACGACTCGGTCAAGGTGCAGCTGACCACGACGTTGCAGGCCATCCTCGACCACGTCACATCCGAGTACGAGAAGGCGACCAGGATCACCGACGAGGTGGCGCGCGCCCGCCAAGCCAGCTCGGGCTAGTACGTTCCCCGCTCACTTGGCCCGCAAGGCGGGTTAGCGCCGGAACCGCCCGCACCAGCGCCGTCCGATCCGCCGCTGTCAGCGCCTCAAGTGCGTCGAGGATGACGTCGAAGCGGGCCTCGGCCGCGCAGCGCATCAGCCGCTCGCCGTCGTCGGTGGCCCGGATGCGAACCGACCGGGCGCTGTCGGGGTGCGGCTCGCGCACGGCCAGCCCGAGCGCGACAAGCCCGTCGACGATGCGGGTCATCGTCGGGCCGGCGACATCCTCATCGCGGGCCAGCCGGCCCAGCGACCGCGGACCGCCGAACACAAGGACCGAGAGCGCGCTCAGCCGCGCGGGCGTCAGACCGGCGCGCCGATCCACGGCGCGCAGCCCGCGCAGAAGGTGGACGGCGCCGGAGTTGAGGTCCCGGGCCGCGTCGCGTAGTCCTTCCTTGCTCTCGGCCATCGACTACGTATAGCATACCTACAGAATCGTAGGAAGCCTATCGAGACAGGCGCGACGATGGATTTGGTGCAGGTGGCCCAGCACGCCGACGACCTCGATCGGGCCAAGGCGTTCTACGAGAATCTGCTGGGCGAGCCAGCCCGGGCTGTGTTCGACCCGCCCGGACTGGTGTTCTTCCAGGTAGCTGCCACTCGTCTGTTGATCGACCGAGCCGCGCCGTCGGCGCTGGTGTATCTGGGGGTGGACGACCTGGCCGCCACGGTGGAGCGACTCCGCGGGTCCGGCGTGGAAATCCACACCGAGCCGCACGTCATCTTCCGGCACGAGGACGACGCCCTCGGCCCGGCGGGCACCGATGAGCAGCACGCATTCGTGCGGGACAGTGAGGGCAACCTGGTGGGACTGGTGGCGTTCGCGACCGGCTGAAACTCGATGAGGGTTGTCGGCTCTGTGTGCCACAGTGGATCACATGGTTAACGCGGTACTGGCAGAAGGCCTGGTCAAGAAGTTCGGCGACGTGACCGCTCTCGACGGCGTCGATTTTGCCATCGCCGAGGGATCGGTTCTCGGGCTGCTCGGCCCAAATGGCGCTGGGAAGACCACGGCGGTGCGCATTCTGACAACCCTGATCCCTCCGGACGCCGGGTATGCCGAGGTCGCTGGGATCGATGTGCTGCGCAATCCTGCCGGCGTGCGCCGCCAGATCGGCGTTTCGGGCCAGTACGCGGCCGTGGACGAGTACCTGACTGGCTTCGAGAACCTCGACATGGTGGGCCGGCTCTACCACCTCGGCCGGGTCGAGTCCCGGGCGCGGGCCCGCGATCTGCTCAGTCAGTTTCGGCTGGACGAGGCCGCGGACCGTCCCGTGAAGACCTACTCCGGCGGCATGCGGCGCCGACTGGACCTGGCCGGCGCCCTGGTGGCCCGGCCGCCAGTGCTGTTCCTCGACGAGCCGACGAC
>DATAEG010000150.1:0-19441 GCA_036258135.1 Jatrophihabitantaceae bacterium
GAGCCGGTCCAGACGCGACTGAACGGTGGCACGGGCCACCCCCAGCCGCCGGGACAGCTCTAGCACGCCCACCCGTGGCGCCGCGGCGAACTCGCGCAGCAGCCGGGCGTCCAGAGCGTCGATCTGGTCTCCCCGCTCCACGCCGGAAGCCTGCCACGCCGGGCCATGGCCGACCAATTGGTTGACTTGCGCGCTGGTCGTAGCGTCGACGAGAGGACCGCCTGATAGGAGAGCTATGAGTTCGACACCGCCGACCGCGAACACCGTGGGCCAGCTGCGCGACCTCGGCCATCCGCACGACCGCTACCGACCGGTCAAGGCCGAGATCCGCGAGAACCTCGTCGCGCGGCTGGCCGCCGGTGAGGAGACACTGCCCGGGATCGTGGGTTTCGACGAGACGGTGACGCCGCAGGTCGAGCGAGCCCTCCTGGCCGGACACGACATGGTCCTGCTCGGCGAACGCGGCCAGGGCAAGACCCGGCTGGCACGGACGCTGGTCGGCCTGCTCGACGAGTGGACGCCGGTGATCGCCGGCTGCGAGATCAACGACCATCCCCTGGTCCCGGTGTGCCGTACCTGCCAGCGCAAGCTGGCCGAGCGCGGCGACGCCGTCGAGATCGAATGGCGGCATCGCTCGGAGCGGTATGGCGAGAAGCTGGCGACTCCGGACACGTCGGTCGGCGACCTCGTCGGCGACGTCGACCCGATCAAGGTGGCCGAGGGCCGCACCCTCGGTGACCCGGAGACGGTCCACTACGGGCTAGTGCCACGCACCAACCGCGGCATCTTCGCCGTCAACGAGCTGCCTGATCTTGCCGAGCGCATCCAGGTGTCGCTGCTGAACGTCCTGGAGGAACGCGACATCCAGATCCGCGGCTACCAGCTGCGCCTGCCCCTCGACATCCTGCTCATCGCCACCGCCAACCCCGAGGACTACACGAACCGTGGGCGCATCATCACGCCGCTGAAGGACCGGTTCGGCGCGGAGGTGCGCACCCATTACCCGCTGGATCTGGCCGACGAGCTCCGCCTGGTCGCGCAAGAGGCGGCGGTGCTGTGGGACGGCGGGACTTTCGACGCGCCGCTCGTGCCCAACCACCTTCTGGAGACCCTCGGCCGCTTCGCCAGGGAGGTGCGCGGCGCCCAGCAGGTCGACCAACGCTCCGGCGTCTCCGCCCGTCTCGCCATCGCCGCCGTCGAGACAGTGGCCGCCTCGGCGGTGCGTCGCGCGGCGTTACGCGGCGAGCCGACCGCGGTCGCGCGGGTGGCCGACCTGGTCGGGGTCGCGCCGGCGTCGATGGGCAAGGTCGAGTTCGACGACAGCGACGGCTCGGCCGAAGGTCGCGAGCTGGAGATCCTCGAGCATCTACTGCGCCGTTGCGTGGCCGCCACCTACCGTTCCCGGCTGGCCGGCGTCGACCTGCGCGCGTTGCAGGACAAGTTCGACGCGGGGCTCCTCGTCGAGACCGGTGACGAGGTGACCGCGGACGAGCTGCTGGATCAGCTGGGTGCCATCCCAAATCTCGGCGTTCTGCTCGACCGGGTCGAGCCCGGCGGTGTTGCCGAGGGGCCGGCCGCCGTCGGGTTGGCGGCCGCGGTGGTCGAGTTCACCCTGGAGGGACTGCACCTGAACCGCCGACTGGCGAAGGAGACTGCGGGTGGCCGGACCATCTACGGCGCGTAGGACGGGATCGTGAGCGTCCGGTACGGGCCCTGGCGCGGCGGCCCGGACCCGCTGGCCGCGCCGTTCGACGTGCGTTCTGCGGTGGACGAGCTGGCCGAGCGGGTGCTCCGCGGGGCCGCGCCGCGGGAGGCGCTGGAGCGGATGATGCGCCGCGGCCGTGAAGGGCGGCGAGGGCTCGACGCGCTGCGGCGGGCGCTGCGCGAACGGCGCGAGCGGACCCAGCGCTCGACATCGTTGCCGAACACGCTGCAACGGGTCCGCGAGCTGCTCGACGAAGCGGTCGAGCTGGAGCGCCAGGCACTCTTCCCCGACCCGTCTGACGCCGCCCGGATGGCCGAGGCGGAACTGGACGCCTTGCCCATGAGCACGTCACGGGCGGTTCGCGAGCTGCGCGACTATGCCTGGCGCTCGCCCGAGGCAGCGCAGCGCTACGACCAGATCCGTGACCTGTTGCGCAGCGAGGTCCTCGACGCCCAGTTCGCCGGGTTGCGCGACGCCATGCAGCAGGCGACGCCTGAGGACCTGGCCCGGATAGCCGAGATGATGAGCGCGCTGAACGACATGTTCGAGGCCGACGCGCGGGGTGAGCACACCCAGGAGCAGTTCGACGAGTTCATGCGCCAGTACGGCCAGTACTTCCCGGAGAACCCGGCCAACCTCGAAGAGTTGATCGACTCCCTGGCCCGGCGCGCCGCCGCCGCGCAACGGTTGATGAACTCCCTCACCCCCGAGCAGCGTGCCGAGCTGGCCGGGCTCATGGCCGACGCGCTCGGCGACGCCGGGCTGGCCGAGCAGCTGACCCGCCTGGAGCGCAGCCTGCGCGGAGCCCGGCCGAACCTGCGCTGGGACGGCACCGAAAGCCTCGACGGAGACGGTTCGGGCGGCTTCGCCGACGCCACTGCCGCCTTGTCCGAGCTGGCCGACCTGGACGAGCTGGAGGCGCAGCTGCGTCAGAACTACCCGGGCGCGACGCTGGCCGACATCGACGACGAGCTCGTCGAGCGGGCGCTCGGCAGCCGGGCCGTCGACGACGTGGCGGCGCTTCGTCAACTGGAACGGGAGCTGGAGCGGCAGGGCTACGTCGAGCGCCGCGGTGCCAACGTGGAGCTCACCCCGCGGGCGCTGCGCCGGATGGGCGCCGTCGCGCTGCGCCGGGTGTTCGCCGACATCGCCACCCGGCGCAGCGGCTCACACGACACCCGGGACGCCGGGCCTGCGGGCGACCTGACTGGCTCGACACGGGAATGGCGCTTCGGCGACGAGCAGCCGCTGGACGTCAGCGCCACCGTCCGCAACGCGGTGCTGCGCAGCGCCCGCAACAGTGAGCCGTTGCGGCTGACCCCGGACGACCTGACCGTCTCGGACACCGAGCGACGCGGCAGCGCCGCCGTGGCCCTGCTCGTGGACATGTCGTTCTCAATGCATCTGCGCGGCACGTGGGGCGAGGCGAAGACCACCGCGCTCGCCCTGAACGCGCTGATCACGACGAAGTATCCGCAGGACCACATCGAGATCATCGGGTTCAGCGATTACGCCCATGTCATGACGCCGGCCTCGATGGTGGCGCACGAGTGGGAACGCATCCAGGGGACGAACCTTCAGCACGGGCTGATGCTGGCGCGACGGCATCTGAGCCGCTTTCCCACGTCGGAGCCGGTCATCCTCGTCATCACCGACGGCGAGCCGACCGCGCACCTGAGCCGGGACGGCTACTCCGAGTTCTTCTGGCCGCCCACCGCAGAGACCATCGCGGCCACCCTGGCCGAGGTACAGCGGTGCACCCGGCTCGGCGCCCGAATCAACGTCTTCATGCTCGACGACGACCCCGCGCTGGTCGAGTTCATGTCCGAGGTCGGACGGCGCAACGGCGGCCGCGTTCTTGTGCCCAAACCGGGCCGGCTCGGCGAGTACGTCGTCTCGGACTACCTGCGTTCCCGGCGTGGTCGGAGCCGGGCTGGTTAGTCGCCTAGGCGCTGTGTCGAGACTCACGGCCGCCTGGGCCGGGACGCTGATCACTCCTTCGCCCGGACCAAGGTGATCGGGGACTAATGTCCTGAGTGCCAAGCGGACTGACGGAAAGGTCGGCGATGACGGCGAGCAGATCCGATCACGGGGAACGGTGCTGATGGCCGGCGTAACCGCACCAGGACGGGCCAAACTCACTGCCCGGACGCTCCGCACTGATCGCTGGTGGGTCGAGCCGACAGTCACCTTCGTACTGCTGTCGATCTGGGTGCTGTATGCCCTGATCCGGACCGCATCGCAACACAACTACTTCGTCGAGCAGTACCACTACCTCTCGCCGTTCTCCTCGCCGTGCGTGAGCGCGTCGTGCAATCCTCAGGCCCGCGACTTCGGCACCTGGTTCGGCCACTTCCCGCCGCTGATCCCGCTGGCCATCGTGGTGCTGCCGTTCCTGCTCGGGTTCCGGCTGACCTGCTACTACTACCGCAAGGCTTACTACCGGTCGTTCTGGCAGTCACCGCCAGCGTGCGCCGTGGCTGAGCCGCACGGCAAGTACAGCGGCGAGACGCGTTTCCCGCTGATCATCCAGAACGTCCACCGGTACTTCTTCTACGCGGCGGTGCTGGTGTCACTGGTGAACACCTACGACGCGCTCCGAGCGTTCCAGGGCGGCGACGGCGGCTTCGGCATCGGCTTGGGCACCGTGATCATGGTCGTCAACGTGATCCTGCTCTGGGCCTACACGATCTCGTGCCACTCGTGCCGCCACATCACCGGCGGACGGCTCAGACACTTCTCCCGGCATCCGGTGCGCTACGAGGTGTGGACATTCGTCTCCCGGCTGAACACCCGGCACATGGAGTTGGCCTGGACCACGCTGGGCACCCTCATGCTCACCGACCTCTATATCGCGCTGGTCGCCTCCGGGACGATCACCGATCTTCGTTTCATCAACTGAGTGTCACCTGGAGCATGATGCCCGACTACGAAGAGCACGGCTACGACGTCGTCATTGTCGGTGCAGGTGGCGCTGGGCTGCGCGCCGCTATCGCCGCCCGGGAAGGCGGCATGCGGGTCGCAGTCATCTGCAAGTCGCTGTTCGGCAAAGCGCACACCGTGATGGCCGAGGGCGGTATCGCCGCGTCCATGGGCAACGTGAACGCCAACGACAACTGGCAGGTCCATTTCCGCGACACCATGCGCGGCGGCAAGTTCCTCAACAACCCGCGGATGGCCGAGCTGCACGCGAAGGAATCGCCGCAGCGGGTGTGGGAACTGGAGACCTACGGCGCCCTGTTCGACCGCACCCCGGACGGCAAGATCAGCCAGCGCAACTTCGGCGGGCACGAGTACCCGCGCCTGGCGCACGTCGGTGACCGGACCGGGCTCGAGCTGATCCGCACCCTCCAGCAGAAGGTCGTCTCCCTCCAGCAAGACGACGGTAAGGCGGCCGGCACGCGGTACTCGGAGGGCAAGCTCAAGGTGTTCGCCGAGGTCACGATCATCGAACTGCTGCTCGACGGCGGCCGCATTGCCGGGGCGTTCGGGTACTGCCGCGATACCGGCAACTTCGTGCTCTTCCGCGCCCCGGCCGTCGTACTGGCCACCGGCGGCATCGGCAAGTCGTTCAAGGTCACCAGCAACTCCTGGGAGTACACCGGCGACGGTCACGCGCTGGCGCTACGGGCCGGTTCCACGCTGCTGAACATGGAGTTCGTCCAGTTCCACCCCACCGGCATGGTCTGGCCGCCATCGGTGAAAGGGATCCTGGTCACCGAGTCGGTCCGCGGCGACGGCGGCGTGCTGCGCAACTCCGAAGGCAAGCGCTTCATGTTCGACTATGTCCCGGCCGTGTTCCGCGGCCAGTACGCCGACACCGCGGACGAGGCGGACCGCTGGTACACCGACCCGGACCACAACAAGCGGCCACCGGAGTTGCTGCCCCGCGACGAGGTCGCTCGGGCCATCAACACGGAGGTCAAGGAAGGCCGCGGCTCACCCCATGGCGGCGTCTTCCTCGACATCGCCAGCCGCCGCTCCCCCGAAGAAATTCTCAAGCGGCTGCCGTCGATGCATCACCAGTTCAAGGAGCTGGCCGACGTCGACATCACCAAGGAGCCGATGGAGGTCGGTCCCACCTGCCATTACGTGATGGGCGGCGTGGAGGTCGACCCCGACACGGCCGCGGCGGCTCGGGTGCCCGGGCTGTTCGCGGCCGGCGAGGTGGCAGGCGGCATGCACGGCTCCAACCGGCTGGGCGGCAACTCCCTATCCGACCTGCTGGTGTTCGGCAAGCGCGCGGGTGACGGTGCGGCCGAGTATGTGCGCGGCCTGGCGGCGAAATACCCCAAGGTGGATCTGGCGAGCGTCCAGTCGGCGATGCGGACCGCGCTCGAGCCGTTCGAGCGGGACGGACGAGAGGGCGCGGGCGAGAATCCCTACACCGTCCACGCTGATCTCCAGCAGATGATGAACGACCTGGTCGGGATCATCCGCCGGGAGCACGAGGTGGCCGAGGCGCTGAAGCATCTGGCCGAGCTGCGCGACCGAGCCGCCAAGGTGACCGCCACCGGCGGACGGACCTTCAACCCCGGCTGGCACCTAGCGCTGGACCTGCGCAACATGCTGCTGGTGAGCGAGTGCGTGGCCCGGGCCGCGCTGATCCGCCAGGAGAGCCGCGGCGGCCATACCCGCGAGGATTTCCCCAAGATGAGCGCGGAGTGGCGGCAGAAGAACCTGGTGTGTGCGCTGTCCGACGAGGTGCGCGACGGCGAGATCGACGTCCAGGAGCAGCCGGTCCCGCAGATCCGCGCCGATCTGTTGGCGCTGTTCGAACGTGACGAGCTGTCGAAGTACCTGACCGACGCCGAGCTGCCCGCCGCAGGAGCGACCGCGGCCGGTGAGGAGAGCTGATGGCTTACGACGCCCAGTTCCGCGTCTGGCGCGGCGACGCGGACGACGGCGAGCTGCGCGACTTCACCCTCGAGGTGAACGAGGGCGAGGTGGTGCTCGACATCATCCATCGGCTCCAGGCCACGCAGGCGCCCGATCTCGCCGTCCGGTGGAACTGCAAGGCGGGCAAGTGCGGCTCGTGCAGTGCCGAGGTGAACGGCCGGCCCCTGCTGATGTGCATGGCGCGCATGTCCACTTTCGCGCAGAACGAGACGATCACCGTCACGCCGCTACGGACGTTCCCCGTCGTCCGCGACTTGGTCACCAATGTCGGGTTCAACTACGAGAAGGCGCGAGAGATACCGTCGTTCGCGCCGCCCGCCGGGCTGGCGCCGGGTGAGTACCGCATGCAACAGCAGGACGTCGAACGCTCGCAGGAGTTCCGCAAGTGCATCGAGTGCTACCTGTGCCAGAACACCTGTCACGTGGTCCGTGACCACGAGGACAACAAGAAGGCGTTCGCCGGGCCGCGTTACCTGATGCGGGTGGCCGAACTCGATATGCATCCACTGGACGCCGCGGACCGCAAGAACGCGGCTCAGGAGGAGTTCGGGCTCGGGTTCTGCAACATCACCAAGTGCTGCACCGAGGTCTGCCCCGAACACATCAAGATCACCGACAACGCGCTCATCCCCATGAAGGAGCGCGTGGTGGACCGCAAGTACGACCCGCTGGCCTGGCTGGGACGGACCATCACCCGTCGCAAGTAGCCGGGCTCCTGCCGATCTTGATAGTGACGTCACGACGACGTCGTCAGGTCATAGACCGTCCGGCCACCGACGGTCTTGGCCGTGAAGTGGGCGGCCACCCACGACGCGATCTCGCTGGCCGTCCCCGAGGCGCCGACCGGCCCGCCGCCGAAGCCGCCGCCCGCGCCCTGCGATCCGGCGATGAAGTAGTGGATGTCGCCGTGTTTCACCCACTCCTCGAACTGGGCAAGGGTGGGCGCCGGGTCCGATCCGCTCCAGCCGCCGATGGCCATGACCGCCTTGCCGCTGGCCAGTTCGAGACCGGCGGCGCTCTGGTCCCCGACCGTGGCGGCGGCCCAGCGGGTGTTCGCCGACGCGAGCAGCGCGGCCAAGGCGCTGTTGGACGTCGCCCCGCCGGCACTGGGAGCGCCCTGCGCATTGCCACCGACGCTGGGGCCGCCCTGACCGGACGGTCCGTTCGTCCCGCCGGGCGCGCCGCCGGTGCGGGTGCCGCCGAACGGTCCGCCCGCCCCGGGCCCGCGGGAGCCGGTCCGGGTCGTGCTGGCCGGCCCCGCGGACGGGATAGAGCCGTTGTGCGGGGTACGCGCGGTGTTAAGCGCGTACGCGCTCGAGGCAGCGCCGAGGGTGAAGACGCTGGCCGCGGCGATCGCAGCGGTCATAGAGCGCCTCGTCCGCAGGTGGCCCGGCGGTACCAGCAGCAGGGCCGCGGCCGCGAACCCGACGATCAGGATCGCGGTGCGCAACCACGGGTGCCAGTGCGGAGAACGGTCGAGCAACTGGGCGCTCCACCAGGCGATCACCGCGACGCCAGCGGCCATGGCCGCCCGCGCCACCGCGCGGTCGCGGTGCCGCCAGCCGAGCACCGCTCCGATCGCGACGAGAGCGCTGATCGCCGGGGCGAGCTGGACGGTGTAGTACTCGTGAAAGACGCCCTGGGCATAGCTGAAGATGGCGCCTGTCACCAGCAGCCAGCCGCCCCAAAGCGTCGCGGCGTTGCGGACGTGGTCGCGGCGGCTGCCGCCGGCCAGCGCGAAGAGCAGGACGACGGCGATCAACGCGGCCGGAATCAGCCAGGAGATCTGCGTGCCGACCTGCGCGTTGAACATCCGGCCGAGCCCGGTGCTGCCGCCGAACCCTCCGCCACCGCCGCCACCCGGTCCGTTTCCGCCGGTGATCCGGCTCAGCCCGTTGTAGCCGAAAGCCAGACCCAGCACGGTGTTGTCGTCCGAGCCGCCGATGTACGGGCGGCTGGACGCGGGCCACAGCTGGACTATCAGGACCCACCATCCCGCGGCGGCCACCAGCGCCCCGCCCGCCGCGAGCAAACGGCCCACGCGGCGCAGCACCGAGCCCGGGGCGGCCAGGAAGTAGAACAGCGCCAAGGCGGGCAGGACGGTGAACGGCTGGAGGCTCTTGGTCAGGAAGTCGAATCCCATCGCCGCTCCGGCCACGAGCAGCCAGCGCATCTGTCCGTCGTCAGCAGCGCGGGTGACGGCGTATGCGGCCAGCACGAGCAGCATCGTCATCAGCGCGTCCGGGTTGTCGAACCGGAACATCAACACCGCGACCGGAGTGACGGCGAACAACGCACCGGCGAGCAACCCGGCCACCGGACCGAACCAGCGCCGAACCGTCAGGTAGAGCAGTCCGACGGCGGCCACTCCCTCGACGGCCTGCGGGAGCAGCAGCGTCCAGGCGTTGAAGCCGAAGAGCCGACCCAGGATCTCCGCCGGCCACAGCGACATGGGCGGTTTGTCGACGGTGATGAAGTTCGACTGGTCCAGCGAGCCGAAGAACAACGCCTTCCACGACTTGGTCCCGGCCTGCACGGCGGCGGCGTAGAACTCGTTGGCGTAGCCCGAGGCGCCCAGGCCGACGATGTAAAGCAGCCCCGTGGCGACGAGCAGAGCGGCCGCAGCCGGACGAACCCACGGCGGCTGGTGCCGCGGCCCGCGGACGGCCCGGCGCAGCCATGACGCCGTCAGCGGTGAACGCACCTGCACGGGCGCGGCCCGCGGGGCGGGCGGAGCGGCAGTGACGGTCATCGGAGACTCTCCATCGAGGGTTGGGGTCGGAAGACCCATTCGCGCAGCAGGACGAAACGCAGCATCGTGGCCGCGACGTTGGCGATGATCAGGACACCCACCTCGATCCATCGGGACGGTTGGCTGACCAGGGCCGAGATGAGCGCCAGAGCCCCGCTGGTCAGCCCGAGGCCCAGGGCGAAGACGACGAGTCCCTGGAGTTGGTGACGCGCCACCGCAGTCGTGCCGCGTACGCCGAACGTGAAGCGTCTGTTGGCGGCGGTGTTTCCCAAAGCAGTGGCGAGCAGCGCCATGAGGTTCGCCGACTGCGCGCCGAACGTCGGGCGCAGCAGCAGGAACAGCGCGAGATACGCAGTGGTACTGGCCACGCCGATGGCGCCGAAGCGGACCACCTGCCCGGCCAGCCTCGGCGCCACCCCAGGCACGCCCACGGACTGACGCCCCAGTTGGGGCCGCAATGTCTGCATCGGCACGGCACCACGGGTCAGCGCCAGCGCCACCCGAACCATCCCCTTCAGGTCGGCGACAGCGGTCGCAACGACGTCAACCCGGCTGTCGGGGTCGTCGACCCAGTCCACGGGGATCTCCGCGATCCGCAGGCCGGCCCGCTCGGACAGCAGCAGGAGCTCGGTGTCGAAGAACCAGCCGTCGTCCAGAACGTGCGGCAGGACGGCGCGCGCGCAGTCGGTGCGCATCGCCTTGAATCCGCACTGGGCGTCTGAGAAACCGGCCCGCATGGTGGCGTGGAGCAGGAAGTTGTAACACCGCGAGATGGCCTCGCGCTTGGCGCCCCGGACCACGCGGGACGTGCGGGACAGCCGGCTGCCGATGGCCACATCGCTGTGCCCGGACAGGAGCGGCGCGATGAGCGGCAGCAGAGCGGCCAGGTCTGTCGAGAGGTCCACGTCGGTGTAGGCGACGACGCGGGCCCGACTGGCCGACCAGACGGCACGTACCGCACCGCCGCGTCCCTTCGCGTCGAAATGCACCGCGCGCACCCGCGGCAGCTCGGCGGCGAGTGCCTCGGCTATCTCCCAGGTGCGGTCGGTCGAGGCGTTGTCGGCGATCGTCACGAGCGCCGGGAACGGGATCTGCTCGTCGAGGAATCGCCTCAGCCGGACCACTGCGCGCGCCAAGTCGGCCTGCTCGTTGAATACCGGGACGACGATTTCCACGTCGTAGCCGCCGGTGCCGTCTTCGAGGTCGGCCCGGTCTCGTACCGCCGGCAACGCCGTGGGTTCGGTCGTCATGGCACCCACTGTCTGATGGCGCCGATCAGCCCAGCGTCAGTCGAGCGTCAAGGCCGCCTCAAGAATCGGTGGGAACGGCCTGAGCGGGTGCGGCCGGCCCGAGGTGCAGCACGACGAGCGCCCCGCCGGTCAGCGATCGTCCCGTCGCCATCGAGCCGCCGCTGGCCTCGGCGCACTGCCGGGCGATGGAAAGGCCCAGACCCGTGGAGCCGCGATCGGACCGGCCGCGCTCGCCGACGCCGTCGGGCAGCCCGGGGCCGTCGTCGGCGACCTCCAGCAAGGCCCCGTCGTCCGTGGCCCGCAACGTGACGGCGAACGCATTGCCCTCCGGCGTGTGCGCGATGACGTTTTCCACCAGCGCATCGATCGTGGCCGCGAGGTCCTCGGCGGCGCAGCGGACGAACACCGGCTCGGACGGCAGTGACACCGTCACCTTGCGCTGCTGCTCGTCGGTCAGCGCAGACCAGAACGCGACCCGGTCGCCGACCACGTAGGTGGCGTCGGCCGCGGGCGCCCGACCTTCCCGCTGCGGGCGACGCGCGGCCCGGATCACCGCGGTCAACGTACGTTCCAGCGCGCTCACGTGTGCCCCGATCCGCTCGGCGTCGTCGGGGTCGCGCAGCGCCTCGGCATCGAGGCGCAGCGCAGTGAGCGGCGTGCGCATCCGGTGGCTCATGTCCGCGACGGTCTCGCGCTCTTCGATGACGAGCTCGTCGATGCGGTCGGCGAGCTGATTCAGCGCGGTGCCCACCTCGGCCACCTCCTTCGGCCCGTCGGTGGTAGCCCGCGCGGCCAGGTCGCCCGCGCTGATCCGACGCGCGGTCTGCGCGCTGTCTTCCAGCGGACGGACCAGCCGCCGAGTGACCAGCTCACCCCCGACGAAGCTGAGCGCGATGAGACCGCCACTGGCCACCGCCAACAGCCCCCACCACTTGTACGCGCCGGCGTGCAACGCAGCGGGTGAGATCCACACGACAACCTGGTACGGCCTGCCGGCACCGTCCGGACCGGCCACGGTGACCTCGGCGACCCGACCACCGAAGTCGTCACGCAGTTGGGCTCGTGGCCCTCCCGCGTCATCATCCCCGCCGCCGTGGGGCCCCCTGCCCGGCGCCGCGCCGTTCGGCAGCAGGCCGGACCGTGGGGCCCCAGTCGGCGGCGAGCCGATCACGTCGCCTTCGGGCGTGACGATCCAAGTGCGGTGGTCGGCGTCGTTGCGCTGATCTGCGACAAAGCTGCGGATGGAGGCGTCGGTGGCGTTGCCGCTGCGCAAGAACGACGCCGCGGTGTTCGCCTGGTCGACGGCGGACTTCTGCGCTTGGTCGGCCACCGCCGAACGCACCAGCAGCGCCAGCGGTATCGCGAAGGCCAGCACCACCAAGGTGGTCATGCCGACGACGAGCAGCAGGATCCGGCGGCGCATCGGCTCAGTGCTCCACCACCGGGGCGACGAGGCGCACCCCGACGCCGCGGACGCTGTGCAGGTAACGCGGTCGCTGCGCGCTTTCGCCAAGCTTGCGGCGCAGCCAGGACAGGTGCACGTCGACGGTCCGGTCCGATCCGCCCCAGGCCAGCTGCCAGACGTCGGCGAGCAGTTCCCGCTTGCTCACCACCTCGCCGGACCGGCGGGCCAGCGCCAGGAGGAGGTCGAACTCCTTGCGGGCCAGGTCAACCTCGACGCCGTCGACGGTCACCTCGCGGCTGCGGGTGTCTATGCGCAGTCCGCCGACCTCGATCACCGGGTCTTCCTCCGTGCGTCCCGACCGGCGTAACACCGCCCGCACCCGGGCACTGATCTGACTGGCGGTGAACGGCTTGATGACGTAGTCGTCCGCGCCGAGGTCGAGAAGGCGCACTACCTCGGCTTCATCATCACGAGCGGTGGCGACGATGACCGGGACGTCGCTGACCGCCCGGAGCATCGACAGGACGTCGGCGCCGTCGACGTCGGGCAAGCCCAGGTCCAGCAGTACCACGTCCGGCTTGGCGGCCACCGCCGTCGTCAACGCGGACATGCCCTCCCCGACGGTGCTGACCACGAAGCCCTGCTCGCGCAGCGACCGGGTCAGCGCGGTGCGGATCGCGGCGTCGTCCTCGACGAGCAACACCTCGGGCATGCCCGCAAGGGTAGGCGTCGCCACGTTAAGCGAACCTCAACCTGCCTTGAACGAACTGCTAGGCAGAAGCGCGCAGCGCGTGATCCAGGTCGGCGAGAAGGTCGTCGAGGTCCTCGATGCCGACGGACAGCCGGACGAGACTGTCCGGCACCTGTAGCGGGGAGTCGGCCACGCTCGCGTGCGTCATGCGGTGCGGGTGCTCGATGAGCGACTCGACGCCGCCCAGCGACTCGCCGAGGGTGAACAGCTCGGCCGCGTCGCACACGGCCAGGGCAGCCGACTCGCCGCCGCGGACGGTGAACGACACCATGCCACCGAACCCGCGCATCTGCTTGGCGGCCAGTTCGTGGCCCGGATGGTCGGCCAGGCCGGGGAAATACACGCGCTCGACGCCTGGGTGCCCAGCGAGGTAGTCGGCCACCCGTGTGGCGTTGGCGCAGTGCCGCTCCATCCGGACGCCCAACGTCTTGATGCCGCGCAGCACCAGCCACGCGTCGAACGGCCCGGCCACCGCGCCCATCGCGTTCTGATAGAAGGCCAGCGTCTCGGCGAGTTCGGCGTCGGCGGTGACCAGTGCCCCGCCGATGACGTCGCTGTGTCCGCCGAGGTACTTTGTCGTCGAGTGCACGACCGCGTCCGCGCCGAGCAGCAACGGTTGCTGCAGATACGGTGTGGCGAACGTGTTGTCGACGACGAGCCGGGCGCTGGCGTCCCGGGCCATCGACGCCAGCGCGGCGATGTCGGCGATCCCCAGCAGCGGATTGGTCGGCGTCTCGCACCAGATGAGCCGGGTGGTGGGCCGCAGCGCCGCTCGGACCGAGGCCAGGTCGGCCAGGTCGACGGTACTGTGCTCGACACCCCACGGTCCGAGCACGCGGGCGATGAGCCGGTAGGTGCCGCCGTAGGCGTCCGCCGGAACGATCACGTGGTCGCCCGGCCGCAGCAGAGCGCGCAGGAGTGCGTCTTCCGCCGCCAGCCCGGAGGCGAAGGCCAGTCCGCCGGTGCCAGCCTCAAGGGCAGCCATACAGTCCTCGAGCGCCGTTCGGGTCGGGTTCGCGCTGCGGCTGTACTCGTACCCCTCGCGCAGCCCGCCGACGCCGTCCTGCTTGTACGTGGACGTCGCGTAGATCGGCACCGTGACCGCCCCGGTGCGCGGATCGGGATCCTGGCCGGCATGGATGGCGAGGGTGTCGAAACCGGCGTCAGAGCCGCGGCGCTCAGTCACCCCGCCACGCTACAACCCGCGCAGTCGGCGCGGCCCGTCCACGCGTGCCTCCGGCCGGGCCAGCCGGATCTCGCACGACAGTGGATACGCACCAGACGCGGCCGCGACCACCGGCGCCAGCCGCAGCTCGGCCACCTCGGGCAGATCTTCGGCCAGTCGACCGAGCCGCAACGCCATCTGCTCCAGAGCCGCCGTGTCAACCTCGGCCGCGCCCCGGTAGCCGGTCAGCAACGGCGCGGCCCGCGGCGCGCGAATGAGCTCGGCGGCGTCCACGGTCGTGGGTGGGACGACGGCGAACGCGCGGTCGCCGAGCAGCTCGCTGGCCAGTCCACCGATACCGAAGGACACCAACGCGCCGAACGCGTGGTCGTGCTGGATGCCGAACACCGTGTCGACGCCGCGCGGGGCCATCTCCTGCACTAGGGCGTGGCCGTCCTCGCCGAGCCCGAGCTCGTCCCAGGCATCGGCCAGGGCGTGGTCGTCGTGCAGGTGGAGCCGAACGGCGTCACCGTGCCGGAGCGCGACCGGCCAGCCCAGCGTGGCCGCCGCGGCCCGGGCCTCCCACGGCCCGTGCACCACGCGGGACGGAACCAACTCCAGTCCAAACGCCGCCAGCACCGTGTCCACCTCGCGCGGGTGCAGCCAGCGCCCACCGCCGTCAGAGGTGGCGATGACATGCTCCACGAGCCGGCGGGCGGGGTCGGCGGCCACACCCTCCAGCTCCGGCACGACGCCCGCGTCCCGGCGCCGCCACCGCGCATGCCGGGCCACCCGGCCGAGCGCGCGAACCGCCCGCTCCGGCGAAGGATAGGACGGGACGGAGCCCCGCCCGGGCCGCTCGTCGTCCGCGGCGCGTAGCGCCTTGGGCGGAGTATCCAGCCCAAGGAACGTCGAGATCACTGGCTTGCCGCTCACCGTGGCCGCCTCCCGCACGACCGTGGCGAAGTCGTCGGCGGACCGGGCGAGCAGTGGCGGCACGAAGACGATGACTGCAGCGTCCACGTCGTCGGAGGCCAGCGCCGCCTGCACGGCCGCGCCGAACTCCGCAGGCCCGGCGTTGACGCCGGTGTCGACGGAGCGGGTCAGGGTGAGCCCCTCGGCGGCTGCGGCCTCGGCCACCAGCACCGCCAGCGCCGAGGAGTTGCCGACCACGGCGACCCGGTCTCCAGCCGGCAGCGGTTGGGCTGCCAGGACGAGCGCCACGTCGAACATCTCGTCCAGCGTGGCCACCCGGATCACCCCGGCCGCCTCGAACAGCGCCGCCACGCTGGTCTCGGGCAGGTCGCTCGACGACGGGGTCAGCCCGGTCACGGTCCGCCCGCGTCCGGACTTGACCGCCACAATCGGCTTGGTGCGGCCAGTGCGGCGGGCCAGCCGGGAGAACTTGCGCGGGTTGCCGAAGCTCTCCAGGTAGAGGCAGATGACGTCGGTGCCGGGGTCGCCTTCCCAGTACTGGAGCAGATCGTTGCCGGAGACGTCGGCCCGGTTCCCGGCCGAGACGAACGTCGAGAGGCCGAGCCCGCGGCGGGCCGCCTCGCCGAGCACCGCCACGCCGAGAGCGCCGGACTGGGCGAACAGCCCGACCCGACCGAGGCCCGGGACGAGCGGGGCCAGCGAGGCGTTCATCCGGACCTTGGTGTCGTTGTTGACCACGCCGAGGCAGTTGGGTCCCACGACCCGCATCCCGTGGTCCCGGGCCGCGGTCAGTAGTTGCCGCTGGGCGGCTAGGCCCGCCGCGGGGTCGTCGGCCCGGTCGGCGAAACCGCCTGAGACGACGACCAAGCCGTGTACGCCCTTCACCGCGCACTGGGCCACGACGTCGCCAACGGCGTCGGCGGGAACGGCGACGACGGCAAGATCCACCGTGCCGTCGACGTTGAGGACGTTTCGGTACGCCGGCAGACCCTCCACGGCGTCGGCGGACGGATGGATCGGAAGCACATCACCGGCGAAGCCACCCCGGATGAGGTTGCGCAGGACCGCGTTGCCGATCTTGGCGCGGTCCCGGCTGGCGCCGATCACGGCCACCGAGGGCGGGGCGAGCAGACGGGCGATCGACCGCGCCTCCGCGTGCTGCTCACGCTCGCGGGCCACCGCCTCCGGCGTGGCCGTCTCGTCGATGGCGAACTCGAGGTGGACCACGCCGTAGTCGTAGGACTTCGACGCCTGGTAGCCGGCGTCGAGGAAGACCCGCACCATCCGCGGGTTCTCGGCCAACACCTCGGCGGTGAACGTCGTGATGTTCCGCTCGCGCGCCGCCGCTGCGAGGTGCTCGAGGAGCACCGAGCCGATGCCTCGGCCTTGGTGGGTGTCGGCGACGACGAACGCCACCTCGGCTCGGGTCGGATCGTCGGGCTCGGCCTCGTAACGGCCGACGCCGATGATCTCGTTGTTGAGCAGGGCGACGAGCGCCATCCGGGTGATGTAGTCGACGTTGACGAACCGGTCGAGGTCTCGCGGCGACATCGTCGGATAGGCGCTGAAGTACCGCAGGTACCGGGTGCGCTCGGAGAGACCCTTGTGGAAGGCGACCAGCGCGTCTGCGTCCTCCGGTTGGATGGGACGCAGCCGCACCGCTCCGCCGTCGGCGACGACGACGTCGGCTTCCCAGTGCCTTGGGTAGGACGGCTCGTTCATCGGACCACCTTCGACACCACAAGGCTCGGGCATGGCTCGCATTGACGACGGGCCGCGTCGGCCCTGCCCGCGACGTTATGTGGAGGAGCGCAGCGGGGGAGCAGAACGTCGTGGGGTGAGCTCATCAGTCGCGGGGATCGTACGGATCCAGACCGAGCAGCGGGAACGCCCCGCGACGGGTGGCGGCGATGCTGCGGTCCAGGAACGTCTCCCCGCCCGGATCCCAGCGTTGCAGCTGGGGTGTGGTGCCTTCGCCGATGGTGTCGGGCAGTGGCACCCCAGCGTCGCTCAAGTGCGCCCGCCAGCCGAGAGGGATGGGGGTTGCCGCGTCGAGCGGGACGCCGGTGGACTCGGCGATGAGCGATGTCCACGACCTGGGCACGCACCGGACGACGCCGTAACCGCCGCCGCCCACCGCCAGCCAGCGGCCGCCGGCGGCCTTGTGCGCCAGTTCGTGTAACGCGGCGTAGGCCGCCCGCTGGCCGTCCACGGTCAGCGCGAGGTCGGCGAGGGGATCCTCCCGGTGGGTGTCGCACCCGCATTGCGTGACCAGCACGTCCGGTCGGAAGGCACGCACCGCCCCGGGGACGACGGCGTGGAACGCGCGCAGCCAGCCGGCGTCGTCGGTTTGGGGTGGAAGGGCCACATTCACCGACGTGCCGATCGCGTCATCCTCGCCCAACTCCCCCGGCAGGCCCGTCCCGGGGAACAACGTCGCCGGGTGCTGGTGCAGGCTGATCGTCAAGACCGCGGGATCGCTGTAGAACGCGGCCTGGACGCCGTCGCCGTGGTGGACGTCGATGTCGACATAGGCGACCCGGCTGGCACCGTTTGCGCGCAGCCAGCGGATGGCCACCACCGGGTCGTTGACCAGGCAGAAGCCCGACGCGTAGTCGGGCATGGCGTGGTGCAGTCCGCCCGCGATGTTCACCGCGTGCGCCACGTCGCCGCGCCACATGCGCTGCGCCGCCAGCAGCGAGCCGCCGGCGATGAGCGCGCCCACCTCGTCCATGCCCTCGAAGATCGGGTCGTCGGCCGTGCCCAGGCCGTGCCCTTCGTAGCTGGGGTCGTGCGCCGCGGTGTGAAGCGCGTCGAGGTAGCTGGGAGTGTGCGCGGTGAGCAGCTCCTCGCGGATGGCCGGGACCGGCGTGATCATCTCCACCCGGTCGAGGACGCCTAGCTCACGAGCCAGCCGGATGGTGAGGTCGAGCCGCGCCGGGTGCATCGGATGGTCCCCAAAGTCCCACCCCACCAGATCGCTTCGCGATCCGGCGGGGACCCCGGGAGCACGTCGTCCAGTCCTGCCGAAGTCGTACCGGAGGTAACCCTCGTCCCACACCACCCCGGAACGGCACTCCATCCCGGAACCGTACCGGCTGGAGGTTGGCCCGAAGGGGTCTCGCTGGCCGCGTCGATTCGGCCCGCCGTGCCGTATCTTGGTGCCCTTCGATCGCAGGAGCCGCTCGTGACGCCGGACCGTGCCGACCGCTCGGTGCTCGCACCGCCGTTGTCGCGCTCCGAGCGGGTGGCTCTCGGGCGGGCGGCACGCGAGAGGGCGCCGCGGGGCCAGCTGGGATCGTGGAATGCCGCCGAGCGGGGTCATGACGCGCTTGCCACAGTGACCGCGCAGAACGCCGACCGGGTGCCGTCCCTGGTGCCGATCCGGATGGCCCGCATGGCCGTGTCACCGTGGACGTACTACCGCGGCGCCGCCGCAGTGATGGCCGCGGACCTGGCCTCCTCGGCGCACACGGGCCTCGACGTGCAACTGTGCGGCGACGCTCACGTCTTGAACTTCGGCCTTTGGGCCTCGCCGGAGCGCCAGCTCTCCTTCGACCTGCGCGACTTCGACGAGACGCTGCGCGGACCGTTCGAGTGGGACGTCAAGCGCTACCTCGCCAGCCTGGTCGTCCTCGCCCGGGACAACGGCCTCACCGAGGCTCGCGCGCTGCAGGCGGTTCGTGCCGGGGTGCGGTCGTACCGGAATCGGCTCGCGGCGTACGCCCTCGCCGGTGAGCTCGACATCTGGTACCAGATGATCACCTCAGCAGAACTGCTGGACCTGTTCGAGCCGGAGGAGCGCGAGCTCGCAGCGGCGCGACTGGAGCGCCGCGCGCAGCGGCGCGGGCATGCCGGCGCCGCGCGCAAGCTCACCGAGCGCGTCGCCGGGCGGACTCGGATCGTCGAGGACCCACCGATCCGGGTGCGACTCGGCGATCTCTCCTCGGCGAACACGGCGTTGGTGGCCGAGGTAGTCCAGGCCTACCGGGACAGCCTGCCGTACGAGCGCCGCTACCTGATCGACCGGTTCACCTTCGTCGACGTGGTGCGCCAGGTGGTCGGCGTCGGCAGCGTCGGGATGCAGGTGTACTTGCTGCTGCTCGAGGGTCGCGGCGGGGACGACCCGCTGTTCCTGCAGATCAAGCAAGCCGGTCCGTCGGTGTACGAGCCGTATCTGGGCAGGAGTCCGGCCGCCAGCCACGGCGAGCGGGTCGTCCGCGGCAAGCGATTGATCCAGGCGGCCAGCGACATCTTCCTGGGCTGGACAACCGCGCAGGGCATGGACTTCTATGTCCGCCAGTTCCGGGACATGAAGATCATCCCGGACGGGCAGACCATCGCCCCGTTTCTGGTGAAGTTCGCCGAGCAGTGCGGCGGCGTGCTGGCCCGAGCGCACGCCCGGAGCGGTGACGCAATGGCCCTCGCCGCCTATATCCGGAGATCGCGGCGGCGGTCGCGGCACCGCTCGTGGAATCGAGCGCGTCAAGGTTCAGCTCGACGTCGGCGTGGGCGGCAACCGGATCGCGTTCGGTCAGTGCGGTCGCCACCTGCCGAGCGAGATCGGCGTCAAGACCC
>DATAEG010000151.1:0-19908 GCA_036258135.1 Jatrophihabitantaceae bacterium
CAATACTCATAGTGATGACCCGGGCCTGCTCCGGTGAGACCTCGCCGACGGCCTGCGCCGCCGCCACCTGCGGAAACACCGGCTCCAGCACCTCGCCCGTGATGGTCTCGCGCTGTCCCAGCCAGCGGGCGGCCTGGACCCGCGCGGTCGCCTCACCGGGTAACAGCCGCAGCACGTCCCGCAGCACCGCCTGGGTGTTGCGGACACCCAATGCCTCGGCTACCGACCGCGCCTCCAACTCACCCACCAGCGCGTGATCGATCGCCGGCATGCGCCGCCGGAACGTCTCGAACCGTCGTAGCAGGGTGAGAAGCTCATCCTGGGTAAGGGGATACAACGCCAACCCGGTCAGCTGGTCCAGCGCAGCCTCCAGCGCGGCCACGGCCTCCTCAACCTCGCCACCGACCAGCTGCCCGCTCATACGTCTGAATATAGAGAACCGCAACCCCACCCGACCAAGATCACCAAAACCTGTGGACAGGGAGCGAGAAATCGAACAGGGCTGTGGACGAAAGTAGAGAGACGGTGACGACAGGCTTAGCTCGCGAACGGGTTCAACGCGGCCAGGAACGCCTGATGCAGGAGCCCGTTCGAGGCCACGGCGCTGCCGTGCCCCGGCCCCGGTCGGCCGTTGAGGCCGGTGAAGGCGCCCCCTGCCTCGCGGACGATCGGTGCCAGCGCAGCCATGTCCCAGAGCGCCAACTCGGGCTCGGCGGCGAGGTCAACAGCGCCCTCGGCGACGAGCATGTACGACCAGAAGTCACCGAAGCCGCGGGTGCGCCAGACGCGTCGACACAGTTCGAGGAACGGTGCCAGGCGACCGGACCGCTCCCATTCCGTGATCTCGGAATACGCCAGGCTTGCGTCGGCCAGATCGCTCACTCCGGAGACGCGGAGGCGCCGCGCCGGGGCGCCTAACGCAGTGCACCAGGCGCCCCCGCCGCACTCGGCCCACCAACGCCTGCCCAGCGCGGGCGCGCTGACCACTCCCAGCAGAGGCGAGTCGCCGTCGAGCAGGCCGATCAGCGTGGCCCAGACAGGAACGCCCCGGACGAAGTTCTTAGTGCCGTCGATCGGGTCCAACACCCAACGGCGCGCAGCCGAGCCGGTGTCGGTGAACTCCTCGCCGACGATTGCGTCCGCGGGTCGGCGCTGCGCCAGCCGGTCGCGCAGCAACTGCTCAGTGTCGCGGTCGGCGTCGGTGACCGGTGTGAGATCGGGCTTGGCGTCTACACGCAGGTCGGCGGCGCCGAAACGGCTCATGGTGACCTGATCAGCGGCGTCGGCCAGCGACAGTGCAAGGGCCAGGTCGGTGACGTCCGATGAGTCGGGCACGGCGGCAGGCTACCGTCGGACGGGTGACCGCCGACCCGCTGAGCACCCGCGACATCGTCGGTGCGCTGGCCGACCCGCACCGGCTACGGGTGGTGGCCGCCGTGGCCCTCGGTGCGCGGACCAGGGCGGGCGTGGTCGCCACCACCGGCCTCAGCCAGAGCGGGACCCCGATCCGCGTGGTCCCGTCGGTGGTATGCCAATGAGGCTGGCCGAGGTCGCCGCTCGCGCCGCCGTCCCGCCGTTCCACGCGATGCGGGTCTTCGAGGCCGCCCAGGCACGAGCGGCGGCGGGACTGCCGGTGTTCAACCTGGCCGCCGGGCAGCCGGGCACGCCCGCGCCCGCCGCGGTCCGCGCCCGCGCCGCCGAGACGGTCCGCCGCGAGCTCATCGGCTACACCAGCGCGTTGGGCATACCGCCGCTGCGGGAGGCGATCGCCGGACACTATCGGCGCACCTACGACGTCGACGTCGCCGCGGATGACGTGATCGTGACCACGGGTTCGTCCGGCGGGTTCCTGCTGAGCTTCCTGGCCGCGTTCGATGTCGGTAACGTCGTGGTGCTGGCGCGTCCGGGCTACCCGTCCTACCGCAACATGCTCACCGCCCTCGGCTGCGAGGTCGTCGAGCTCCGGTGTGGGCCGCAGACCCGGTTCCAGCCGACGGTGGAGATGTTGCAGGCGCTGACCCCACCGCCCGCCGGTGTCGTTCTAGCCAGCCCCGCCAACCCGACCGGGACGATGGTCGAGCCGAGCGAGCTGGCCGCAATCGCCGGCTGGTGTGAGGCCAACGGCGTCCGTCTGATCAGCGACGAGATCTATCACGGCATCGTCTACGCTGGCACGGCCCAGACCCTATGGGCCAGCAGTCGGTCCAGTGTGGTGGTCAACAGCTTCAGCAAGTACTGGCGGATGACCGGCTGGCGGCTGGGCTGGCTCCTGGTCCCGTCCGAGCTGCACGATCCCGTCGACCGGCTCACGACCAACTTCACGCTCTGCCCGCCGACGTTGTCGCAGCACGCAGCCGTCGCCGCCTTCGACGATTACGCGGATCTCGACGCCTCCGTGGCCGACTACCGCACCAACCGGTCTCTGCTGTTGGACGGGCTGGCCGCGCTGGGTCTGACCGACGTGGCCCCCGCGGACGGGGCGTTCTACGTATACGCGGACGTGAGTCACGTGACGGACGACTCGCTGTCCTTCTGCTACCGCCTGCTGGCCGAGACGGGCGTGGCGGCGGCTCCCGGCGTCGACTTCGACCCGGTCGACGGGCATCGGTATCTGCGGTTCACATTCGCTCCACCACGGGCGACGCTGGCGGACGCGCTCGATGCCTTGGCGGGTTGGCTACCCAAGCCCTAGATCACTACCGTGAGGGATGGCGCCGTTTCAAGAGGCCAGACGCGTCGAGAACCCGTCAAAAGGCGCCGGCCCTCCTTGGTTGTGCGCCGCCCAGCACCAGGAGGTTGCAGATGGGCATCTTCGACAAGGCCGAAGACAAGGCCGAGGAGCTCAAAGGCAAGGCCAAGCAGGAGATCGGCGAGCACACCGACAACCAGGAGCTCCAGAATGAGGGCGCGGTCGACGAGGCGAAAGGCGACCTGAAGCAGTCCGGCGAGAAGGTCAAGGACGCGTTCAACTAGGCCATAACCTTCCAAAGGCGGCGGTCGTCTCCGGGCGGCCGCCGCCTCTCACATCCCGGCGCGGCTCGCCAGCAGCCGCCGAAACGCCGCCAGCCGGGTCGGGCTGGAATGGCCTTCGCGAACCCACGCGTCCAGGTGGCATCCGGCGGCCGCGGACTGGTGGTCGCAACCTGGTGGGCACTGCACCGCGCCGTCCTCCAGGTCCGGGAAGGCCCAGAGCAGGTCTGGGGCCGTGACGTGGGCGAGCCCGAAGGAGCGCACCCCCGGCGTGTCGATAACCCACCCGCCGCCGGGCAGCTCGATGGCCTCGGTGGACGCCGAGGTGTGCCGGCCCTTGCCGATGGCCGACACCTCACCGGTGGCCCGGTCGGCGGCGGGCACAAGCGCGTTGATCAGCGTCGACTTCCCCACGCCGGACTGCCCGATGAACACGGAGGCCTGTCCCTCCAATCGGGCCGCGAACTGGCTCAAGTCGCCACCGCGCTGGGTGACGACGACAGGCACCGATAACTCGGAGTAATGCGCGAGGACGTCGTCGGGCGGAGCCAGGTCCGCTTTGGTCAGGCAGAGCAGCGGCTCGATGTCCTCGGTGAGCGCGGCCACCAGGCAGCGGTCGATGAAGCCGTACCGGGGCGGTGGGTCGGCCAGCGACGCCACGATGACCAATTGGTCCGCGTTGGCCACCACAACGCGCTCGGTCGGGTCGGTGTCGTCGGCGGTGCGGCGCAGGACGGAGCTTCGGTCGGCACGCCGGACGATGCGAGCCAAGGCGTCGACGGAACCGGAGAGGTCGCCCACCAAAGCGACCCGGTCCCCGACGACGATCCCGGACCGGCCGAGCTCGCGGGCCCGCATGGCAGTGACCGCCGTGGCGTCGACGAGGACGGTGTAGCGGCCCCGGTCCACCGCGACGACCATGCCCTCGCTGGCTTCGGCATGCCGCGGGCGCTGCTTGCTTCGGGGCCGGCTCCCGCTGCGCGAGGGCCGGATACGGACGTCGTCCTCGTCCAGGTCGTGGGTCATCCGGCAGGGCGCAGCATCGCCATCCACATGCCCGGGAAGTCGGGCAGCGTCTTGGTGGTGGTCGAGATGTCGTCGATCTCGACTCCGGGTACCGCGAGGCCGACCACGGCACCGGCCTGTGCCGTCCGGTGATCGGCGAAGGCCCGCCACATGCCGCCGTGCAGCGGACGGGGTGTGATGGTGAGCCGATCGCGCTCCTCCCGCACGGCGCCGCCGAGCCCGGTGAGGTCGGCGGCCAGCGCGGCCAGCCGGTCCGTCTCGTGGCCGCGCAGGTGGCCGATGCCGCGCAGCCGGGACGGCGCGTCGGCGAGCGCGGCCACTGCGGCGATGACCGGCGTCAACTCACCCACCGCATTCAGATCGACGTCGATGCCGTGGACGACACCGGGTCCGGTGACGGTCAGGCCCGAGTCGTCGAGGAGCACCTCCGCGCCGAAATCGGCCAGCAGGCCGCGCAGGGCGTCGCCGGCCTGGGTCGTGCGGGCCGGCCAGCTGGGTACCTCGACCGTGCCGCCGGTGACTAGCGCCGCTGCCAGGAACGGGGCTGCATTGGACAGGTCAGGTTCCACGGTCTCGTCACGCGCGGCGAGGGCCGACGACGCCACCCGCCACACGTCCGGCTGACCGTCGTCCACTTCCACCCCGCGGTCACGGAGTGCGGCCACGGTCATGGCGACGTGCGGCGCGGACGGCACCGGCGCGGCGCCGACATGGCGCACCTCGATGCCCTTGTCGTAGCGCGCCCCGGCCAGCAGCAGCGCGGACAGGAACTGCGACGAACTGGACGCGTCGATCGACACCATGCCGCCGGGCACCTGCCCACCACGCACGGAGAACGGCAGCCGGCCGCGCCCGCCGTCGTCGACCTCCACACCGGCCTGGCGCAGGCCGTCGAGCAGCGGCGCCATCGGTCGGCGCCGAGCCTCCGGGTCGCCGTCGAAGTGCGAGACCCCACTGGCCAGGGCCGCGACCGGCGGCACGAAGCGCATCACCGTCCCGGCTAGGCCGGTGTCCACCGACGCCCCAGTCAGCGGGCCCGGCCGTACGATGAGGCCACCGTCGACGTCCGTGATCGAGACGCCCAGGCCGGTGAGCGCAGCCCGCATCAGTTGGGTGTCGCGGGCCATCAGCGGGGCGGATATCCGGCTCGGCCCGTCGGCGATCGAGGCCAGTAGCAGAGCCCGGTTGGTCTGCGATTTCGAACCGGGGAGCCGAACTACGGCACGGACCGGGCCCGACGCGTGCGGAGCCGGCCAGGTCACCGCACCAGTCTGCCGTACCGCGGTCGAGGGCAGAGCTGGCAGAGTGTGCCCGTGGTCGGCGGCTGGGACGTTGTCGTTGTGGGTGGCGGAGCGGCGGGCTGTGTCGTCGCGGCCCGGCTCAGCGAGGAGCCCGCGTGCTCCGTGCTGTTGCTGGAGGCCGGTCCGGACTACCCGGCGCCGGACATGCCGCCGGAGTTGGTGGACGCCATACCCGGTCCGTATCTGGCCACGCACGACTGGGGTCTCACCGGCCGTTCCGGCGAGCGGACCCTTAACCTGCCGCGGGGCCGGGTGATCGGCGGCAGTTCGACGACGAACGGCGCTTTCGCCCTGCGCGGCGCACCGGCGGACTACGACGGCTGGGCGATCGCCGGATGGTCGTGGGTGGAGGTGCTGCCGAGCTTCATCGCGCTGGAGCGTGATCTCGACTTCCCCGACGCTGCCTATCACGGCACGGAGGGGCCGGTGCCGATCCGGCGGTACACCGGCGCCGAGCAGTCCGCGGTGGCCGCGGCCGCCACCGAATCGCTGGTGGCCGCCGGCGTCCCGGCGATCGCCGACCACAACGCGCCAAGGGCGCTCGGCGTCTCGCCGCTGCCGGTGAACGCCGTCGAGGGACGCCGCATGGGCACCGCCCTCGCCTATCTCGAGTCGGCCCGCTCGCGTCCCAACCTGACGGTCCGCGGCTCGTGCCCGGTCGAGCGCGTGGTGGTGATCCGTGGTCGGGCGGTCGGTGTCGAAGTCCCAGGCGGCGAGACGATCGACGCTGACGAGGTCATCCTGTCGGCCGGCACATACCACTCGCCTGGGCTGCTGCGCGCCTCCGGAGTCGACTCGCCCACGGTTGGTGCCAACCTGATCGACCACCCAGCGGTCAGCATCGACCTGCCCTACCACGGACCCCGGCAGGATCTGGCGCGGTTCCAGCTCGTCGCCACGTTGCACAGCTCGCGGGCCGACCCCGCGACCGATCCGCCCGACCTCCAGATCCTGTCCGGCGGACCGTTCCCACGAGACGACCCGGACGCCCCGGCGGTGTTCTTCGTCGGCGCCGCCCTGCTCAAGCCGCGCTCCCGAGGCCGGATCGGCGATCACATCGAGTTGAACTACTTCGACGACCGGGACGATCTGGCTCGGTTGGCCGAGGGTGTGGCGCGCGCCGAGGACGTGGTCGCCGGCGCGGCCATCCGGAGCCTGACCCATGGGGAGCGGCTCACCCCGCGCCGGTCCAGTGCCGAGCTGGGGGAGTGGATCCAGGCCAACGCCTGGAGCTATCACCATCCGGTCGGAACCTGCGCGATGGGAACCGTGGTCGATGCGCAGTGCCGGGTGCTCGGTGTCGACGGACTATCGGTCGTGGACGCCTCGGTCATGCCCGACATCCCGTCGGCGAATACGCACCTGCCCACGATCATGGTGGCCGAACGGGTTGTGGCGCTGCGCCGAGCCGCGACACCGACGCCGGTCGGCACCCGTCGGTAGCCTCGAGGTCGTGTGTGGCCGCTACGTCTCTATCCAGTCTGACGCCGATCTGGTCGCCGAGTTCGACGCGGACGACGCCACCGGCGGCGACTTCGATCCGGCGGCCAACAACGGCTACAACATCGCCCCGACCGTCGCCGTCCGCACGGTGGTGAACCGGCGCCGCCGCGACGCCGCGGGCCACGCCTCCGGTCCTCCCGTTCGCCAACTGCGGGTCATGACATGGGGCCTGGTGCCGTCCTGGGCGAAGGACCGGTCGATCGGCAACCGGCAGTTCAACGCGCGGGCCGAGTCGCTGGGCGACAAGCCGGCGTTTCGGCGCGCCTACGCGCTGCGCCGCTGCCTGGTTCCCGCCGACGGCTGGTACGAGTGGCAGCGTGCCGAGGACGCCGGGGGGCGCCCGATCAAGCAGCCCTACTTCATGACCCCGTCTGGCGGCGGACTTATCGCCTTCGCCGGGCTGTACGAGTTCTGGGGCGAGCCGGGGGAGTTGCTGACGACGTGCGCGATCGTCACCACGGAGTCGCGCGGTGCGCTGGCCGAGATCCACGACCGGATGCCACTCGTACTCCCCCGGTCGGGGTGGGGACGGTGGCTGGACCCGGCCGAACGCGACCCGTCCGACCTGCTCCAAGCGTGGGACGAGGCGCGTGGGGAGCATCTGGAGCTGCGCCCGGTGAGCACCGAGGTGAACGACTCGACGCACGAGGGTCCGCAGCTGATCGAGCCGGTGCCCGGACCGATCCCGTCCGCGCCAGTCACACTGTTCTGATGCCCGCAGCCTCGACGCGCACGATCGAGGTCACGACGCCGTCCGGCCCGGCGCGGGTGCTGCTTCAAGTTCCGGCGGAGCCCAGCGCGTTGCTGCTGCTCGGCCACGGCGCCGGTGGCGGCGTGGAGGCGGCCGACATCACGGCGGCCCGCGACGCCGCCCTGTCGGCCGGCGTGGCCGTGGCGCGAGTGGTGCAGCCGTACCGTGTGCTGGGTCGTCGGTCGCCGGCGCCCGCGCCGCGCCTGGACGACGCCTGGCAGGCGGTGGCGCACAATCTGACTCGCCGCCGCGCTCTGGCTGGGCTCGCACTGGTGTGCGGCGGCCGGTCCAGCGGCGCTCGGGTGGCTTGCCGCTGCGCCGACGCCCTCGGGGCGGCCGGCGTGATCGCGCTGGCGTTCCCGGTGCACCCGCCCGGACGGCCGGAGCAGAGCCGCCTTCCCGAGTTGACCGCCGTTTCGGCCCCTGTCCTGGTGGTGCAGGGCTCGCGTGATCCGTTCGGCTGCCCGCCCAAGGATGCGCTCCGCCCGCCGAGCCGGCTCGTCCTCATCGACGGCGCCGACCACGGTCTGAAGATGGGGCTGCCGACGATTCGTGCGGCCGTGGCCGACTTCCTGCCCGCGCTCGTTCAGCGCGCGGCGATCGGCGCGAGCTGACCGTCGGTCACCTGAAGAAGATCGCCGGGCGCCAACTCCACCTGGAGGCCGCGTCGTCCGGCAGAGACGAACACGGTCTCGAACCGGGCGGCGGACTCGTCGACGACGACGGGCAGCGCCGTCTTCTGGGCGATCGGCGAGATGCCGCCGACGACGAATCCGGTGGCCCGAGCCGCGGCCGCGGGTTCGGCCATCTCGGCCCGCTTGCCGCCGAGCGCTGCGGCCAGCGCCTTCAGGCTCAACGTGCCCGCCACCGGCACCACGGCGCACACCAGCCGTCCGTCGAGACGGGCCACCAACGTCTTGAACAACCGTGAAGGCGCGACGCTGAGCGCCGCGGCGGCCTCGGCGCCGTACGACTCGGCGCGCGCATCGTGGGCATACGCGTGCAACGTGTAGGCGATGCCGCGCGCGGTGAGCATTGCGGTGGCCGGTGTGCCGGTGGCCATGGTCTCAGGCGCTCACGTCTGCTCGGCCGGGCACCACCAGGTGGACCGGCCGCCGAGGCGGGTGTGCGACATCTCGGTCCCGCAGCGCGGACACCGCGCGTCCGGCTGCCGGTACGGGACGATGTGGCCGGTGTGCGACCCGCCGTGCCGTGTCGTGTAACGCACCGCGGAGCGCATGCAGCGGTGCAGGGTGGCCGTTTCGGAGGCGGTCAGTGAGTGGGTCGGCCGGGCCGGGGCGATCCGGGCCCGCCAGAGGGTCTCGTCGGCCAGCAGATTGCCGATCCCGGCCACCACCGACTGGTTCAGCAGTCGCGCTTTGATCGGCGAGGCGCTCGAGCCGAGGGCGGCGCGGAACTCGGCGAGCGTGATCGCCATAGCGTCCAGGCCGAGCACCGCGTGGTTCGGGTCGAGGACGGCACGGCCGAACCGGCGCTTGTCGGCCAGCCTGAGCGCACCGTCGTTGAAGTGGACGACGAAGCGGTCCCAGCGGGCCTGGTGCGCGCCGGCCCGGCCGTGCGTGGAGTCGCCGCCATCGACGACGGCACCGGTCGCATCGGTCACGACCAGCCGTCCGCCCATGCCGAGATGCAGGCCGAGGTCGGCGCGGCCATTAGTTGTGAGCCACAGCGCTTTGCCCTGCCGCAGCGCCGCAGTGAACTCGATGTGCAGCAGGGCGGAGCGGAAGTCCTCGGTCGAGAACGGCCGGCAGACGTAGCTGTCGACCTCGTCGATGGCGACGATCCGTCGATGCAGGGCATGTTCCTCGAGCACCGCGCGCGCCGATTCGACTTCGGGCAGCTCGGGCATGGGTCGATCGTGTCGTGGGCGCGTCGGCGGCGCTAGCCGCAGCGCCGAGTCCTCCCGCCGATCTTGATACCCACGATGAGCTAGAACTCGTCGCCGGTATCAGCGTCGACATTCCGGTGTCACGATGAGCCGAACCACAGCGGAATTTCTCGGCGGTCGAGGGAATGGAGCCTCGCGGCAGCGGTGTTACCCAGTGAAGGACCAGGTGAGGGGTGCACAGATGCTGTTGGCCGAACGCTCGGCGAACCAGGGCGTTGGCTTCGCGCTCGGCACCGTAAGCTCGATGACGAAGCTGGTAGCGAGCTTTCGGGAGGTCGGGCACGTGGCGGAGGAGACTGCCGAGGAACGGCGGGCCCGCTTCGAGCGTGATGCGCTGCCCTTTCTCGACCAGCTCTACGCCGCGGCGCTGCGCATGACACGCAATCCTGCCGATGCCGAGGACCTCGTCCAAGAGACCTATGTGAAGGCGTTCGCCGCGTTCCATCAATTCACCGAGGGCACCAACCTCAAGGCGTGGTTGTACCGGATTCTGACCAACACGTTCATCAACACCTACCGCAAGAAGCAGCGCCAGCCCTTGGAAGCGAACACCGACACCGTCGAGGACTGGCAGCTTGCCGCTGCTGAGTCGCACACCTCGAACGGGCTGCGATCCGCGGAGATGGAAGCGCTGGACCACCTGCCCGACTCCGACGTCAAGGACGCGCTCCAGCAACTGCCCGACGACTTCCGGCTGGCGGTGTACCTGGCCGACGTCGAGGGCTTCGCGTACAAGGAAATCGCCGAGATCATGGACACCCCGATCGGAACTGTCATGTCGCGTCTACACCGCGGACGACGCCAGCTCCAGGCCAAGTTGGCCGACTACGCCAAGGACCGCGGCCTCGTGTCCAGCGGTTCGGGGAGTGAGTCGTGATGGGATTCGGACCCGGTGGCCTGGACTGCGAGGAGGCCCTGCGCGAGGTCTTCCGCTACCTCGATGAAGAGACCGACCAGGCCGAGCGCGCAAAGATCCGCGCCCACCTCGAGGCATGTGGTCCGTGCTTCGAGCAGTTCGGGACGAGCGCTGACTTCAAGTCGCTCATCGCCCGACGCTGCGGTGGAGAGCGCGCGCCGGAGGCGCTACGGATGCGCATCCGAGCGCAGTTGACCAGAGTCACCCTCGAAGTCGGGCACGTGGAGTACCGCCCTGAGTAGCGCCGCCGTAGCCAGGTAGCCCGGTGATCGAATCGGTGCTCGTCGTGGACGACGGGCTGGGTGCCACGCGAGTCATCAGCACCAGCCAGCGTCTCGGTATCAAGGCCGTGCTGCTCACGACGACCGATCGGGCCACCCGCTCGTCGCCGGCCGACGACCTCGTCTTGCTCTCCGCCCCCGAACTGGCCGACCCCGCTGCGGTGGTGGCGGCGGCCGCGAGCGCGGAGGTCGACGCGGTGCACCCGGCCATGGGCCCGTTGCGCGCTGACCGCACGCTGGCCGAGCGGGCCGCCGACGCCAGGCTGACCTCGTTCGTCACCGTGGGCACGTTGAGCGGGCCGGATGTGGCCGTCCAACTCGCAGCCGAGGGCGTCGGCTTCAGCCCGGCCGCCGCGTCCACCTGCACCGTCCTCGTCTTCGGTACCGCCGACGGTGCCGTGGTCCTGGGCGACCTGTTCATCGACGGCCCGTGTGCGGAGGCGCCGGCGCGCTTGGACGAGGCGGCCCGCGATGCCGCGCACCGCACCGCCCGCGCTGCCGTGGCCGTCCTCGGCATTGCCGGGCTGGCCGCCGTCGATGTGGCCGACCGCGCCGTCGTCGACATCAGCGGCGGCATTCGTCCGGAGTACGCCGCCTGGGAGGCAGTGGCCGGCGCCGATCTGGTCGAGGTTCAGCTGCGGGCGGCCCAAGGTGAGCCGCCGCTGGCCGACCTGGGGCTCGGTGAGACGCCGATCCCGTCCGGCGTGGCCGTCAGCGGAGAAGTGGCCGTCGACATCGAGCTGCCCGGCGACCCGGAGGTCCGCCTGGAGTCCTACCTCGGTCCGGACGGCGAGCCGCACGCCCGGGTGACCGTGCGCCGCGACACCGCCGAGGACGCGCGTACGCTGCTGCGCGCGCTCCGCCCGGGCTAGAGGCCGGGCCCTCTAACGTCGGCGCGGACGCGGACGGGTCAGCCGGGCGACGAAGACGTAGCGGTCGCCGCGGTACCAACTGCGCACCCACTCCACCGGCTCGCCCGAATCGTCGAACGTGTGCCGCGACAGCACCAGCATCGGCGCACCGGTGTCGGTCTCCAGCAGCGCCGCTTCGGCCGGCGGCGCGGCCGCGGTCTCGATGGTCTCCTCCGCGTCGACGGGGACGACTCCGTAGTGACGCTCGAACACCTCGTACAGCGACTGAGCAGATCGCATCCGGTCCGGTAGCCGCGGAAAGCGGGCGGCGGAGACGAAGCACACCTCGACGGCCAGCGGCCGGTCATCGCCGGTACGCAGCCGCTCGATGCGATGCACGTTTGCGCCTGGGGCGAGGCCCAGCCGGCGGGCGATGTCGTCATCGGCGCTAACTGTCTCCACCGACAGCAGCCGGGTGCCCGGCTGGAAACCGCTGGCGGCGGCCTGCTCGCTGAAGCTCGCCATCGACAACGGCCACGCCGTCTTGGGCTCGGCCACGAACGTGCCCGAACCCTGCCGCCGCACCAGCCGGCCCTCCCCGACCAGCTCGGCCAGCGCCTGGCGCACGGTCGTCCGGGACGTGCGCAACTCCGCGGTGAGCACCCGCTCCGGCGCGACCGGGGACCCCGGCGGCAGAGCGTCGATGATCTCTAGGAGATGGCGCTTGACCAGGTAGTACTTCGGGACGTTGCCCGGCGGTTGCGTCACGGTGCCCAGCGCAGCGATGTTCCTGCCCATGCGATCCCCCTCTGGACCCGCTCCGCGGCGGAGCTTGAGAGGCAGTGTAAATTGGTCTAGTCCAATGCGCGTAGCCGGGGTCGCTCCGGCCGTGATGGACATAAGCGCCAGGGAGGTCCGGTGCGCGGTTCGGCGGGATCCAGCGTGGCGGAACTCGCACGGCGGTGTGTGCTTCCCGGTTTCGTCGGGCCCGAGTGCCCCGACTGGCTCACCAACCAGCTCGGCCTGGGCCTCGGCGGGGTGGTGTTGTTCGGCTCGAACGTCGCCGGGCCCGACGAGCTGGCACAGCTGACCGATCGTCTGCACCGGGCCGGCGAGGACGTCGTGATCGGGATGGATGAAGAAGGCGGCGAGGTCACCCGCCTCGACGCGCTCACCGGGAGCGCGGTCCCGGGCGCCGCCGCCCTGGGCAACCTCGACGACGAAACCGCGACGGCCGCCGTCTACGCCACCATCGGCCGTCGGCTGGCCGAGACGGGCGTGAACGTGGACATCGCGCCGGTGGCCGACGTCAACGCCAACCCCCGCAACCCGGTGATCGGGGTGCGGTCCTTCGGCGCCGAGCCAGCCCTCGTGGCGCGTCACGTGGCGGCCGCGGTGCACGGCTTGCAGAGTGCCGGGGTGGCCGCGTGCACGAAGCACTTTCCGGGGCACGGGGACACCGACACCGACAGCCACCGCGCGGTGGCCGTCGTCTCGCACAGCCGTCGGACGCTGGACGAGGTGGACCTGCCGCCGTTCCGGGCCGCCGTCGGCGCCGGCAGCCGCGCGATCATGACGGGGCATCTGCTGGTACCCAGCCTCGACCCGCAGAATATCGCCACGCTCAGCCTGGCCACGCTGACGACCCTCCTTCGCGACGAGATGGGGTTCACCGGCGCCGTGATCACCGACGCTCTGGAGATGCAGGCCGTCGCCGCGACCGTCGGCATGGTGGCAGGCGCCGTCCAGTCGCTGATCGCGGGCGCCGACCTGATCTGCATCGGCGCCGCGGAGTACCCCGGGCTGGTCGAGGACGTCGTCCGCGCGGTCGCGGTGGCGGTGGACGATGGACGGCTGCCGTGGGAGCGGCTGGTCGAGGCAGCGGCCCGCGCCCGGGCCCTGGCCCATCCCGTGCCCGGTGCGCCGGTGGCGCCGCTCAGTCCGGCGGAGGTTTCGGCGGTGGCGAGCCGCGCCGTCAGGGTCGACGGACCGTTGCCTCTCCTCACCAAGCCACAGGTCCTGGAGTTCCACCCGCCGAACTCGATTGCTGCGGGACCGCTGCCGTGGTCGCTGGCCGCCCGGATCGCCGAGTGGCAGCCCGAGGCCGAGGTCGTCTCCGACCCGGCCCAGCTGGACCCGAATCGAGACCTGGTCGTGGTGGTCCGGGACGCGGCGCGGCATCCGCGGCAGCGCCGGGTACTGCGGGAGTTGGAAGGGCACCCCGGTGCGGTGGCCGTCGAGGTGGGCTGGCCGGACCCGACGCCCGCGCGGCTGCCGACGGTTCACACCTTTGGTACCGCCCCGGCGCTGCTCGACGCCGCGGCCCAGCTCATCTTCGGCGACGGAGCACACCAATGAGCCAGCCGGGGGCGTTGATGGCCGCCGAGATTGCCGAGCAGCCGAACGTCCTGGCCGGGCTGCTGGCTCATCAGGCCGAGCCGCTGGCCGAGGTCGCCGGCGCGGTACGGGCACGGGCGCCTCGGTTCGTCCTCTTCGCCGCCCGGGGCACCAGCGACCACGCGGCCCTATACGCGAAGTACCTGGTGGAGACCAAGCTGGCGCTCCCTGCGGGCCTGGTCTCGCCCTCGACGATGACCATCTACGGTGCCCGACCCACCCTCGACGACGTCCTATTCGTGGCCGTCAGTCAGTCGGGCGGCTCGCCCGACCTGGTGGACTCGCTGTCGACCGCGCGGGCATGTGGAGCGCTGACCCTGGCCGTGACGAACAGCCCGGCCTCGCCATTGGCCCAGGCCGCCGAATTGTCCGCGGACGTCGCCGCCGGCGCCGAACGGGCGGTCGCGGCCACCAAGACCTACACCGCTGAGCTGCTCGCGTTGTACCTCGTCATGGCCGGTTGGGCGGGCTTGGACACCAGCGCCGCCGCTCGGCTCCCGGAGGCGGCGGCCGGGACGCTGGCGCACGGCGACCGCGTCGACGCAGCCGCCGACCGCTACCGTTTCGCCGACCGGCTGGTGACCACTGCGCGCGGGTACTCGTACCCGACGGCCCGCGAGGCGGCGCTCAAGCTCATGGAGACGAGCTACTTGGGCGCGCAGGCGTTCTCGGGTGCAGACCTGCTGCACGGGCCAATGGCCATGGTCGACGCCGGCGTGCCGGTCATCGCCGTCCGCACCCCGGGCGCGGGGGGCCACGCAATGGATCCGGTGATTGCCAAGCTGACGGACGCGGGCGCCGACGTCCTTCTCGTTGGTCCGGAAGACGGTTTGCCGGTGGCCACGGACCGGATCGATGCCGAGCTGTCGCCGATCCTGGAGATCCTGCCGTTGCAGCAGCTGGCCTGGCGGTTGGCGGTCAATCGGGGCAGTGACCCGGACGCGCCGCGCGGGTTGCGCAAGGTCACCGAGACGTACTGAGCCATTCGCACGATTCGCGACCTCCGCGCGTTCCACATTGGCGGTGCGGCTGGTGTGCGAGGTGGCTGTGATGTGACACGCTGGCGCGGATGTCAGCGTTGTCACTGCGGCTCTCCGCGCGCACCGATCTCGATGAGGACGAGGTCGGCCATCTCCAGCGCCTGATCGCTCAGTGGCAGTTGCTCGCCGACCTGTCCTTTGCCGACCTGTTGCTGTGGGTGCCGCTGAACGCACCCGTGGGGGCCAACCGGATCGAGCCCGTCGACGCCCGCGAAACGATCCGCACCGAGTTTCGCTGCGTGGCTCAGTGCCGTCCCACCACCGGGCCCACCGCGCACGATGAGGACCTGGTTGGTGAGATCGGTCGCGGCGCCAGTGCGTCGGCGCTGCGGGTGGCGCTGGCCGAGAGCCGGATCTTCCGGGAGAGCGACCCGGAGTGGCGCGGCGAGACACCGATCCGGCACGAGGCGATCCCGGTCCGCTACCGCGATCGCATCGTCGCCATCCTGGGGCGCGACTCGAACCTGCGCGGCGTGCGCAGCCCCAGCCAGCTCGAGCTGTCGTTCATGCAGACCGCGTCGGACTTGACGGCCATGGTCGCGGACGGGACCTTCCCCAGCGAGACCCTGCCCGACGGGGGACAGGGGCCGTCCATCGGTGATGGGATGCTGCGCCTCGACGTTGACGCCCGCGTCATCTACGGCAGCCCGAACGGAATGTCGGCGCTGCGCCGGCTCGGCGTCGTTGGCGAGATCGTCGGCCAGCGGCTGAGCGATCTGCTGCGCCGGGTCCTGCCCGACCCGCTCGAGGCGGCGGACGCGATGCGCACGGTCCGAACGGCCGCCGCGGGCAAGCCGACGGCCAACACCGAGGTGAGCAACGGCCAGGCCACCGTACGCTTCGGCCTGCTGCCCTTGGTACCAAACGGCGACGCGCTCGGCGCGTTGGTCGTCGCCCAGGACGTGACGGAGTTGCGTCGCCGCGATCGGCAGATCATGAGCAAGGACGCCACCATCCGCGAGATCCACCACCGGGTGAAGAACAACCTCCAGACGGTGGCGGCCCTGCTCCGGCTGCAGGCGCGGCGGGTGCGCGCGCCCGAGGCCCGCGAGGCGCTGAGTGAAGCGATGCGTCGGGTGAGCGCCATCGCGCTCGTGCACGAGACGCTGTCCGTGGCCGGGGAGGACGCCGTCGAGTTCGATGAAGTGGTCGACCGGCTGCTGCGGGTGCTTTCCGATGTGGGTGGCACCGGCCACCGGGTTCGGCTGAGCCGGTCGGGCGCCTTCGGGCTGCTGCCCGCATCGACAGCGACGCCGCTTGTCCTAGTGCTCGTGGAGATCGTACAGAACGCCCTGGAGCACGGCTTCGGGTTGCACGGCGCCGGCGTGGTCGAGGTGGGGGCCCGGCGCCGCGGTCAAATGCTGACCGTCACTGTCCGTGACGACGGTGTTGGCCTGGCCGGGGACTTCGATCCGGCCAAGAGCGATCGCCTGGGACTTCAGATCGTGCAGACCCTGGCTGACGCCGAACTCGGCACGTCGGTGACCTGGCGGCCGCGCCAGGATGGCGGCGCGGGGGCGGAAGTGAGCATGACCCTCAACCTCGCCGCCGCGGAAGAGCCGGCCTGACCACGCCGGATCGTGCAATCGCTGGCCGCGTCACGCGGCCGAAAATTTGCACAGTCCGGCGGGCGAGGGGTCAGGAAGAGTCGGAAGCTAGGCCAGCCGCGCCCGGGCGCGGGCGTTCCGCCTCTTGAGCGCTCGCCGCTCGTCCTCGGACAGTGCGCCCCATACGCCGGCATCCTGGCCGGTTTCGAGTGCCCAGGACAGGCAGTCCTGCGTCACCGGGCAGCGTCGGCACACGGCCTTGGCCTGCTCGATCTGCAGAAGGGCCGGACCGGTGTTCCCGATGGGGAAGAACAGCTCGGGGTCCTCGTCACGGCAGATGGCGTGATGCCGCCAGTCCATGAGTTCGTGCTCCTCGTCATTGGGGATCGTGCTTGAGGGTGGGTAGGACGTCGTCGTCGGTGCCTGTGGAGGTCGGGGGAGGTGGATTGTCTGGGGTACGGCCCGCGGCGGGGTGGCCGCGCGGTGCCGTTGCTTGTGAATACTTTCACGAGCCAGCCGACACCGCAAGGGTTTCCGGAAAACTCATTCGCGGTCTCGGTTCCTAGCTCGCAGCAGTCGGGACGGGGGTCATACCTGTCTCAGAAACGCCGTTTTTGGGCGCCTCGTGGGACGAGCGAGACCTCAGAGTGGACCCCGAGCGCCCGATTCGCAAGGGGTTCGGCCAAATTAGGCGTCACATGTACCGGCGTCGCCGGTCACGCCAGCCTCAGAGGACCATGGAGATGGCCCGTGGGATGGACCAGAACCGGATCTCGGTGTGCTCGCCGATGTAGTCGCCGTCGACCTGGACCGGGACCGGTCGGGACGAGCGGATGGTGAGGCCAGCGAGATCGTGCTCGACGAGTGCGCCGGGATCGCGGTGCGACCCTTTACGCATGATCTGTGCTGCTCCGAACAGGATCGGGCCCAGGCGCATCGACCGCCGAGCATAGAGGTCCAGCCCCTCGTCAAAGGACGCCTCCGGGGTCGGCGTCACCGGACGGCTGCCGAAATAGGTCCAGGGCGTGGTGTTGGCCACGATCGCCATGTGCAGCCCGCTGATCGAGGTGCCATCCGGGCGGTCGATCGTCAGTGGGCCGTGCCGCCGGTCAGAACGGAAGAACTCCGAAACCGCGGTGCGGACGTACAGCGTGTGCGTGGAGCGCCGTCCCCTGCGCCGGTGCTTCTCCACTTGGCCCACCACCGCGGCGTCGAAGCCCACGCCGGCGGCGAAGGTGAACCAGCGGTCGTCGGCCCGGCCGAGCGAGACCAGCCGGCGTCGACCGGTACGCAGCGCCTCCATCAACCCGTCGGTGGCCTCGACTGGGTCCTCGGGCAGCCCCAGCGCTCGGGCGAAGACGTTCGTTGAGCCGACCGGGACGATGCCGATACTCGGCAGGTGGCTGTGCAGCCCGTCGGTGAGCACCCCGTTGACGACCTCGTTCACCGTGCCGTCGCCACCCAGCGCGATGACCACGTCGACGTGTTCACGCATGGCCCGGCAGGCCAGCGCCGCCGCGTGCCCGCGGTTGGCCGTTTCCTCGACGGTGAGTTCGGCGTGCGCGCCGAGCGCGTTGGCCAGCACACGCCGCTCGCGTGCACTGGTCGAGGTCGCCTGCGGATTGGTGATCACCAGCACGCGCACGGGAACGGAGACTACCCGTCGGTACGGTTGGTCCGTGTCTGACGCGGCTACGCAGGGAACCGCGCCGCCGGACGAGGTGAGCCGGGAGCTGCGCATCGCCGCCGTGCTGGTGCTCGCTCAAGCCGCGGCGCTCGCGGTGCTCGCGGTGGTGCTGACCGTCAAGGCGTTGACCGGCCATCCGCACAGCCTCGGCGGTGCGCTGGGTATCGCCGGGTTCGCCGTGCTGGGCGCAGTGGTCCTGGGGCTATGTGGACGCGGATTGCGGCGCGGCCTGCGCTCGTCGGTTTCCCCTGTCATCGTCATCGAAGTGCCGGCGGCGGCCGTCGGTTTCAGCCTGGGCCTACAGGCCGGCCGGCCCGGCTACGGCCTGCCGATCCTGCTTTCCGCGCTGGCCATCCTCGTCCTGCTGTTCAGCCCGGGCGGCCGGCGCGGCATTTAGTGTCCTATGTCCGGAGTCATTGCCGGCCTCGGACACAGGACACTAGTCAGCGCGCGGCTGGGTTGGGCAGATTCCAGTGCACGATCACCGGCTGGAAGTGCTGCATGCCGAGCAAGCAGGGCGCCGCGGTGCCCAACGCGAGGTGCTCGCCGGACATGACCGGCTCGTCGATCCAGCGCGCCGCCAGAACCCGGTTGATGTGGCCGTGGCCGAACAGCAGCACCGGGCCGCCGGGCAGCGCGGCGCGGGCTTGGTCGAGCACCCGGTCAGCACGCTCCTGAACCTGCGCCGCCGTCTCGCCCCCGGGCACATCACCGCGGAAGATCGTCCAGTTCGGACTGATTTCCCTGATCTGCTTGGACGTCATGCCCTCGTAGTCGCCGTAGTCCCACTCCGCAAGGTCCGGGCACACGGCTGCGTCCGGGAAGCCCGCCAACTCCGCCGTCCGGCGGGCGCGGGTCCGCGGGCTGACCAGGGTGAGCGCGGGGGCGATGCCGGCGAGCATCTCCCCGAGTGCGAGCGCCTCGGCCACGCCCTGCTCGGTGAGGTCCAGGTCGGTGCGACCGGTATGCCGGCCAGACGCGCTCCATTCCGTCTCGCCGTGCCGGATGAGCCACAGCGCGGTGTCAGTGAGCGCCGGCGAGGCCATCCCCGGAGACTATCCGGGCCCGGTGCCCGGATCGCGATCGGTCGTGCCACACTGCCCGTTGTGCCGGATACGCAATCCGTCGACGGCGTGGTCGACGGCTCGATCTTCGATGCGCACGAGGGCGGCAAGCTGTCGGTCCACTCGACAATGCCCCTCGATTCCCGCGAGGCCCTGTCCATCGCGTATACGCCCGGGGTGGCGAGGGTGAGCAGCGCTATCGCCGCCGATGAATCGTTGGCCGAACGCTTCACATGGCGCGGCCGGCTCGTCGCCGTGATCAGTGATGGCTCGGCGGTGCTCGGTCTCGGCAACATCGGCCCGGCGGCTGCGCTGCCGGTCATGGAGGGCAAGGCGGCGCTGTTCCAGCAGTTCGCCGGCCTCAACGCGGTCCCCATCGTGCTCGCCGCCACCAGCGTGGACGCCATCGTCGAGACCGTCGTGCGCATTGCCCCGTCCTTCGGCGGGATCAACCTCGAGGACATCAGCGCACCGCGGTGCTTCGAGATCGAGCGGCGGCTGCGCGAGAGGGTGACCATCCCGGTCATGCATGACGACCAGCACGGCACCGCCATCGTCGTCCTCGCCGCGCTGCGCAACGCCGCCGCGGTCACCGGGCGCACCCTCGGCGACCTCCGCGTCGTCGTGTCGGGCGCAGGCGCGGCGGGGGTAGCCTGCACGTCCAT
>DATAEG010000152.1:0-14347 GCA_036258135.1 Jatrophihabitantaceae bacterium
GACGCCCTCCTCGAGGGTGCCGTCGACGTGCCGCCCGGGCCGGAGGCCCGCTATGAGCAGACCGAAGCCATCTCGCTGGCCTTCGTGACCGCCCTGCAGCTGCTGCCGCCACGCCAGGTCGCCGTCCTCATCTTGCGCGACGTCCTCGGCTTCCACGCCAGCGAGGTGGCCGACATGCTGGAGGTGAGCGTCCAATCGGTCAACAGCGCCCTCAAACGAGCCCGCGCCAGCCTGCAGCGCCGGCCGCCGGCCGCCGACCACCAGCCGCCGCCCGCCGCTGGCTCACCGGCCGAGGACGCGATCGTGGCCATGTTCGCCCGCGCGTGGGAGTCGGCCGACCTCGACGCGCTGGTGGCCCTGCTGACCGATGACGTCTTCATCGCGATGCCTCCGGAGCCATTCGGATACGAGGGCCGAGAACTCGTGGCCCGCTACTGCGCCCGCCAGTTCGCCGCGGGCCGCAGATTCGACCTCGTCCCGGCCCGGGCCAACGGCCAGCCCGCGTTTGGGGCCTACCTGCGCGGCCCGGCCGGCATCCGCCACGCAACCGCCTTCTACGTGCTCACCCTTACCGGCGGCCAGATCTGCGCCATGACCCGCTTCGAGGCCAGCGTGCTGCCATGGTTCGGGCTGCCGCGGTCACTCCCGAGCCGGTAACCGGCCTCCCGGGCGGCTTTTGCTCGTAGCCGATACGTGTTCCCCGCCATCCGCGGGGCCGCCGACTGCCAGTAGGCGCCCGAATCCGACCGAAAGTTGCCCGGCCAAGTGCACAGAATCAGCAGATCTGGGTAAGCCGGACAAGGCTAACCCGATACCCTGACTGCCCGCGCCGATTCGGCAGGTTCGTCGGCGCTCTGGAGCGCCAGTCGCGCAGCGTCAGGGTCGCTGGCAGCAACCGTTGCCTGTTAACTGAACGACTCAGACGTTGCCGCAGCTCAGAGACCTGTATGCCCGCCAGGATGATGCCGCGACACTGACCGAAATGTCCCGATCGGCGAGTCGCGGCAGGTCTGGTCCCTAGCTCGGCACTGCAGAAAGCGCGTGCGTGGCTGATGCGCTCTCACGCTCTCCGCCATCTCGCCCGGCGCGTCGACATTCGGTGGACGCGCTCATCCGAGTTGGCGGTCGAGGTTGTAGGCGGCGCTGATCAGGGCCAGGTGCGTGAAGGCTTGGGGGAAGTTGCCGAGCTGCTCGCCGGTCGGCCCGATCTCCTCCGAGTACAGGCCGACGTGGTTCGCGTAGCTGAGCATCTTCTCGAAGGCCAGCCGCGCCTCGTCGAGCCGTTCGGCCCGGGCAAGTGCCTCCACCCACCAGAAGGAGCAAATCGAGAAGGTCGCCTCCTCGCCGGTGAGCCCGTCGGGCGACGCGTCGACGTTGTAGCGGTAGACGAGGCTGTCGGAGACCAGCTCGGTGGTGATGGCGTCGAGTGTGGAGGTCCAGCGCGGGTCGGTGGGCGCGATGAACTTGCATAGGGGCATGAGCAACACAGAGGCGTCGAGCACGTCGGTGTCGTAGTGCTGGACGAAGGCCCGGCGGTTCGGGTGCCAGCCGCGCTGCATGATCTGGTTGTAGATGCGATCCCGGACGGCACTCCAGCGGGTGATGTCGCCGGGCAAGCCGCGCTGGCGGGCGATCCGAATCGCGCGCTCGACCGCGACCCAGCTCATCAGCCGGGAGTGCGTGAAGTCCCGGCGGCCGCCACGCGTCTCCCAGATCCCCTCGTCGGGTTGGTCCCAGTGGCCCATCAGCCACTCGAGGGTTCGCGTGACCTCGGTCCAGCCGTCGTGGTAGATGGGCATGCCATATTTGTTGCACAAGTAGAGGGAGTCCATCAGCTCGCCATAGATGTCGAGCTGCAGCTGGGTCGCCGCCCCATTGCCGATCCGCACCGGCGCCGAGCCCATGTAGCCCTCCAGGTGTGACAGCTCCTCCTCGGGCAGGTCCTCGCGTCCGTCGATGCCGTACATGATCTGCAGCGGGCCGCATTCGCGATCGGCCGCGTCGCGGACGCGGCCCTCCAGCCAGTTCATGAACGCGCCGGCCTCCTCGGTAAACCCGAGCCTGAGCATCGCGTAGAGCGTGAAGGCGGAGTCGCGCATCCACGTATAGCGGTAGTCCCAGTTGCGTGCGCCGCCGAGCACCTCGGGCAGACTGGTGGTGGGCGCGGCCACAATCGCGCCGGTGGGCGCGTACGTGAGCAACTTGAGGGTCAGCGCGGAGCGATGCACCATCTCGCGCCAGCGCCCACCGTAGCGCGAGCGGCGGAGCCAGCGCCGCCAGAATTCCACGGTGGCATCGAACACGGCCGCGATGTCGACATCGGAGCAGAGAACCGGCACCTCCCCCGGCTCGACGGGTTCGAGCACGAAGGCGGCGCTCTCACCGGCTCGGAGGGTGACGCGCGCGCGTACGTCACCGTCGATGATCTCGAGCGGGCAGCGCGTCGAGAGGCTGAGCTCCAGCACGGGCGAGCGGAAGCGCGCACCTTGCGGCACAAGCGAAACCTCGTGGCGGGCGCGCGCGTAGTCGAAGCGGGGCGCGACCTCGACCACGAACCGCATTTCTCCGCGCACGGCGAGCACACGCCGGATCATCCGAGGGCGGTGCGCCGACTCGCGGGTACTTGCCGGGGGCATGAAGTCCTGCACCTCGCCCACCCCGTCGGGCATCAAAAACCGGGTGATGAGGACGTTGGTGTCGGGGAGGTAGAGCTGCTTTGAGCTCCAGCCGTCGTAGTCGGGCGAGATGCGGAACGCGCCGCCACGGCCAGAATCGAGGATCGCGGCGAAGACGCTCGGTGCGTCGAAACGCGGGCAGCAGTACCAGTCGATCGTCCCGTCGGTGCCGACGAGCGCGACGGTGTGCAGGTCGCCGATCAGGCCGTGTTCGGCGATAGGCAAGTAGCCCGTCCGCGGTCTCCGCAGAGCCCCATCGGATCCGGCCCCCGTCGCAGGACTACCACGCACGTCGCGCGCCATCGAGCGTGTCCTCGCCGCCTAGGGGACGAGAGCGACCTTCCCCGTCGCGGCCGAGCTCTCGAGCATCTCGTGCGCGCGCCGCGCTTCAGTGAGCGGCAGACGCTCGGCCACGACAGGGTGGATCTTGTCCGCACGAAGCAGCTCAACCAGCACGGCGAAGTCCTCCCTGAACTGCTCAGCGTCCATCGGCTCCCCCCCGACTGCTCCGACTCGCCTAGTCGCCTTGTCGCGGTACTTCTGAACGCTGTAGGCGTACACGTGCCGGCGAGGCGACACCTTGTCCCACAGCCAGACGGTCGCGATCGCGGCGTACCACTTGATCACCGCTGGCCAGTCCTTGTGCCCTTCCTTGATCGTGCTGTAGCGGCCAAACACCACGAGTCTTCCGCCGGGCCGGAGCGCCCGGAACGAGCGAAGCGAGATCGGCCCACCAAGGCTGTCGACGACGACATCCACGCCGCCGACCTCCTCACGAACGCGCGCCAGGAAATCCTCGTTCTGGTAATCGATCGCCACCGCGCCGAGCGCTTCGACCTTGGCGCGGTCGCGACCGGACGCGGTCCCGAAGAGGCGGAGCCCAGCCACCGTTCCCAACTCGAGAGCCGCAACGCCGACCCTGCCGGCCGCGCCGTGCACCAGCACCGTCTCCCCAGGTTTCACCCTGGCCGTCCGATGGAGCACCTGGTATGCGGTCATGTACGGGAACAGCAGGCTCAGGACCTCCGCCGGATCGAGGTCCTCGGGAACGTCCACTGCGCCGGACTCTGGCACACAGACGCGCTCCGCGTCCGCGCCCCAGACGGTCAGCGCGCCGATTCGGTCGCCCGCCCGCAGCCTCGAGCAGCCCGAGCCGAGCTCTTCGACGACGCCGACAAGCTCGTAGCCGGGCGTGAACGGCGGCTTCGGCGCGCCGGGGAGGTACGTCCCAGCGCGCAGCTGGGAATCGGTGAACGACACCCCCGCTGCTAGAACCTTCACGAGTACCTCGCCCGTCCCCGGTCGAGGATCCTCCTCCTCGACCACCTTCAGAACCTCGGGCCCCCCGAAATGGTCAACGACAACGCGCTTCATCGCGGGCCTCCTTTGCGACGTCACGGCATCCGCATCAAGCCGAACCGTCCCGCAGCTTCGATCGCTGGCACTAGGGCCGTTCGGCTCTAATCGCGCGTGGCTCCCGAATTGGTCTCGCGAACCACGCAAGGTGGCGCGCATCGCGTCATGCGCATCACGCCGGTGCACTCGCCGTGCCGCTTGATCAGTTCAGCGGTCGGGCCGCCCGCGCGGCCTGTTGCCAGGCGTACATGACCGCGAGCCAGGCTAGAAGGAGCGTCACGCTCCTGGCGCGAACCTCGGTTATCCGGCTTCGGAGCAGGGCGCGCGACCAAGTGTCCCCGAACGCGCTGCGACTCGACGCTGTGTCGGTGCCACTCGCCGCCGGTTCGAGGGCGCACATAACAACCCCCGCGCTGGCATGAGCAAGGCACGCGAAATCGGCGATCGCGCGGGTGCGCGGGGCGTGATGCCTAGCGCTGGCGGTCCGCCAGAAATCGAACGCGCTCGCATCTGCCGCAAACAAAGCGCGCTAGCTTGATCCTGGTGTGTACCCGATGTGTACCCGCGCCCCGAGTTTGCGATCATGGATCGAGTCCCGAAGTGGCTACAGGCCCCAGAAAATGGGGCCTGTAGCGTGGCGCCCCCGACAGGATTCGAACCTGCGCTCCCGCCTCCGGAGGGCGGTGCTCTATCCCCTGAGCTACGGGGGCAACGGTGCCGCGCTGCGGCCCGAGTCAGGCTAACAGCGTAGGCGCGATGGTGGAGCCACCGTCGCTGCTTCCAGATACTTGACCTTTCAACTATAATCGGCGGATGAGTGGAGCTGCCCGGACCGGCTCGATGCCGGCGCTGTTTCTGAGCCACGGCGCGCCGCCTCTGGTGGATGACGCCCAGTGGGTGGCCGAGCTGAAGCGGTGGGCCACCGAGCTGCCCAAACCGAAGGCAATTCTGGTGGCTTCGGCGCACTGGGAGTCGGCTCCGCTGATGCTGGGGGCGACGACGACGGTGCCGCTCACCTATGACTTTTGGGGCTTCCCGCGGCGGTACTACGAGACCACCTACCCCGCGCCCGGTGCGCCCGAGCTCGCCGCCGAGGTGCGCAAGCTCATGCCTGACACGGAGCCGGTCGCCGATGAGTGCACGCGCGGGCTCGATCACGGGGCGTACGTCCCGTTGACCGTGATGTACCCGGACGCCGACATCCCCGTCCTCCAGATGTCGCTGCCGTCGCTGCGACCCAGCCGGCTGCTAGAGCTCGGCCGACGGCTTCGCCCGCTGCGCGATCACCGGGTCATGATCATCGGGTCCGGGTTCACGACCCATGGTCTGCCGTTCCTGTCTGACCCGTCGCCGGCGGCGACGCCGCCCGGCTGGTCGGTCGACTTCGACTTGTGGGCCAAGGAAATGATGGCCGACGGCGACGTAGACAGCCTCGCCGCGTTCCGTGATCGCGCCCCCGGCATGCCGTACGCCCACCCGACGGTCGAGCACTGGGCGCCGCTGTTCGTCACCCTCGGCGCGGCCTCTGACGACGCGCCGGCGGTGGAGCAGGTCATCGACGGCTACTGGATGGGGTTGGCGAAGCGGTCGATCCAGGTCGCCTAACCCCCGTGCCGCTGCTGAGGCGGCTGCGCGGCGGGAAATCGGCGCTCTTGCGGACACTAGGATCGGCGCGGTGACCCCGGACGATCTCGTCGACGCGATCAAAGCTGCCGTCGCGGCGAGCCTCGCCGACGGCGCGCTCGCCGGGACGATGCCTGACGAGGTCATGGTCGAGCGACCGCGCAACCCCGAGCACGGCGACTACGCCACCAACGTCGCGATGCGTCTGGCGAAGGCGGCGGGCCGGCCACCGCGCGACGTCGCCGCGATTATCGCCGAGCGGCTGCGCCAGGTCGACGGCATCGCCAGCGTGGATGTGGCCGGACCTGGATTCATCAATGTCAGCCTGGCCGCAGCCTCTCTCGGCGAGACGGCGCGGATCGTGGTGCGCGCGGGGGAGGCATACGGGGGGAACGGCAACCTCGTCGGCGAAACCGTCAATCTGGAATACGTGTCGGCCAACCCGACCGGGCCGGTCCACATCGCGCACGCCCGGTGGGCCGCGGTCGGCGACGCCCTGTCGAGACTAATCTCGGCCAGCGGCGCCAAGGTGACCCGCGAGTACTACTTCAATGACGCCGGCTCGCAGATTGATCGGTTCGCCGCCTCGCTCCTCGCCGCCGCTCGCGGGGAGGAGCCGCCCGCCGACGGCTACCAGGGCGAGTACGTGGCCGACGTGGCGGCCGATGTCGTGCAGGCGCATCCCGGACTGCTCGAGGCGGGCGCCGACGAGGCATTGGCCACGTTCCGGCACGACGGCGTCGAGCTCATGTTCGACCGGATCAAGCAGACGCTGCACCGCTTCGGCGTCGACTTCGACGTGTACTTCAACGAGCGCGACCTGCACGCGTCCGGCGCCGTCGACCGCGCCGTCGAGCGGCTGCGCGCGGCCGGCCACGTCTTCGAGGCCGACGGTGCGGTCTGGCTGCGCACCACCGACTTCGGCGACGACAAGGACCGCGTCATCGTCCGCAGCAACGGTCAGCCCACCTACTTCGGCGCCGACCTCGCCTACTACATCGACAAGCGCAACCGCGGCGCGGACAGGGTGATCATCCTGCTGGGCCCAGACCACCACGGCTACTTCGGACGGATGCGTGGGCTCGTGGCCGGCCTGGGCGAGAACCCGGACGACAGTCTGGAGATTATCATCGGACAGCTGGTGAGCCTGCGCGGCGGCCGGATGAGCAAGCGGGCCGGCAATCTCGTCACCCTCGACGAGCTGATGGACGTCATCGGTGTCGACGCCGGGCGTTACTCGCTCGTGCGTTGGGCCATGGACTCGCCGATCGACCTGGACCTCGACCTGTGGGCCAGCCGCACCCAGGACAACCCTGTCTTCTACGTGCAGTACGCGCACGCCCGACTGTCGTCGCTGGCCCGCAACGCCGCCGCGCTCGGCATCGAACGATCCGCCGATCCGGACCTGGGGCTGCTCGCCCATCCGCGCGAGACTGCATTGCTCGGTGCCCTCGCCGAGTTCCCGCGCGTGGTCGCCGGTGCCGCCGAGCTGCGCGCACCACACCGCGTGGCGCGTTACCTCGAAGAGCTTGCTGGTCTGTACCACCGGTTCTACGACGCCTGTCGCGTCCTGCCTCTCGCCGACGAGCCGGGCGCCTCGGTGACCGACGCGCGGCTCTGGCTATGCGAGGCGACCCGGATCGTGCTGGCCAACGGGCTGGGCATGCTCGGCGTCGGCGCTCCCGACCGGATGTAGCCGTCGTGTCCCGCTCCGCCCATCCCGCTGGTCCGCGGCACGCCGACGTGCTCCCCGACGCCGCCCCCCCAGTCAGTGCCGCCGACGTCGACTTCATCGACCCGGCCATCTGGCCTGAGTCGGCTCGTCGGGTCGACGGCATGCTCCAGCTCGGCGGCGTGCCGCTGGCCGACCTCGTCGACGACGACGGCACTCCGGCGATCTTCCTCGACGAGGAGGACCTGCGGGGCCGGGCTCGGGCCTACGGCGCCGCCAGCAGCAGCGTCGACGCCTACTACGCGGGCAAGGCGTTCCTCTGCACCGCGGTGGCGCGTTGGATCGCCGAAGAGGGCCTCGGGCTGGACGTGTGTACCGGCGGCGAGCTGGCGGTGGCGCAGGCGGCGGAGTTCCCGGCCGGGCGCATCGGCATGCACGGCAACAACAAGTCGGTGCCTGAGTTGGCCGCCGCGGTCGCGGCGGGCGTGGGGCACGTCGTGGTGGACTCCTTCGCCGAGATCGAGCGCCTCGCGGCCGTTGCCCGCGAGGCCGGCGTGCGGCAGCGCGTGCTCGTCCGGGCCACCGTCGGGGTCGAGGCGCACACCCACGAGTTCATCGCCACGGCGCACGAGGACCAGAAGTTCGGGTTCTCGTTGCGTGACGGCGCCGCCCTCGACGCGGTCGGCGCCGTGCTCGCCACGGACGGCCTCGAGCTCGGCGGCTTGCACTCGCACATCGGGTCGCAGATCTTCGAGACCAGCGGCTTCGAGGTGGCCGCCCATCGGGTGGTCGGTCTGGCGGCGGCTGTGCGTGATCGCTACGGCGTCATCGTTTCCGAGATCAACCTCGGCGGTGGCCTCGGCATCGCCTACGTGACCGGCGACGATCCGGACACCCCGAAGCAGACTCTGGACCGGCTCAGCGCCATCGTGGAACGCGAGTGCGCCGCCGCTGGAATGCCCGTGCCGCGCCTGGCCGTGGAGCCGGGCCGGGCCATCGTCGGGCCCTCGGGCGTGACCGTCTACCGGGTGGGCACCACCAAGCGGGTCGAGCTGGACGGCGGCGCTGAGCGCCTCTACGTCTCCGTCGACGGTGGCATGAGCGACAACGTCCGCACCGCTCTCTATGACGCCCGCTACACCGCGGTGCTCGCCAACCGCAGCTCGGCGGTCGAGCCGGCGCTCAGCCGCGTGGTTGGCAAGCACTGCGAGAGCGGGGACGTAGTCGTTCGCGACGTCTGGCTGCCCGCCGACGTCCAGCCCGGCGACCTCATCGCAGTGGCGGCGACAGGTGCCTATTGCCGGAGCATGGCCAGCAACTACAACTTCGTGCCCCGGCCGCCGGTCGTCGGTGTGCGGGACGGACGGTCGGCGGTGCTGGTGCGGCGCGAAACGATCGAAGACCTGCTCGCGCTCGACACAGGGATGCCGGGATGAGTCGGCCACTGCGGGTGGCGGTGCTCGGCCACGGCATCGTTGGTAGCGAGGTGGTCCGGCTGCTTCAGGCACAGGCGGGCGACCTGGCCGCGCGTGTCGGAACGCCCCTGGAGCTGGCTGGGATCGCGGTGCGCAGGCCGGCCCGGCATCCGGACGTGCCCGCCCACCTGCTGACCACCGACGCCGCCGCGATGGTCAGCGCCGACGACGTCGACATCGTGGTCGAGTTGGTGGGCGGCATCGAGCCGGCCCGCTCGCTGCTGCTGACGGCGTTGACGTCCGGCAAGAGCGTGGTGTCGGCGAACAAGGCGCTCCTCGCCGAGGACGGCGCGGTGCTGCACGACGCGGCGGCGGCCGCCGGTGTCGACCTCTACTACGAGGCTGCCGTGGCCGGGGCCATCCCGCTCCTGCGCCCGTTGCGCGAGTCGCTGGCCGGAGATCGGATCCTGCGAGTCATGGGCATCGTGAACGGGACGACCAACTTCATCATGTCGCGCATGGCCGCGACGGGCGGGGGCTTCGCCGAGACCCTGGACGAGGCCAGTGCGCTCGGCTACGCCGAGGCGGACCCGAGCGCCGACGTCGACGGCTATGACGCCGCGGCCAAGGCCGCCATCCTCGCCGGACTGGCGTTCCACACCAGGGTCACTGCCGCAGACGTCTACCGCGAGGGCATCGCGGAGGTCACCGCTGCCGACTTCGCCAGCGCGCAGGCGCTCGGCTGCACGATCAAGCTGCTCGCTATCTGCGAGCGCGACCGGGACCCGGACGGCGCCGAGTCGGTCAGCGTGCGCGTGCACCCGGCGATGGTGCCGCTGACGCATCCGCTGGCCGGCGTGGGCGACGCGTTCAACGCCGTGTTCGTCGAGGCGGAGGCGGCGGGTTCGCTCATGTTCTACGGCCGGGGTGCCGGCGGCGCGCCGACCGCGAGCGCCGTGCTAGGCGACATCGTCGCGGTGGCGCGCAACCGCGTGAGCGGGAGTGTTGGCGCCGGGGAGAGCGCGTACGCGCAGTTGCGGATCCGGCCTATCGGCGAGGTGATCACCCGCTACCACGTCGCCTTGGACGTGGTGGACCGTCCGGGTGTGCTGGCCGCGGTCGCGCAGGCGTTCGCCGACTCCGACGTGAGCATCCAGACCGTGCGGCAGGAAGGCCGAGGCGATGCGGCCACGCTCGTCCTCGTCACGCACACCGCGCCGGACGCCGCGCTCGCCGCCACCGTCGGGAAGCTGGCCGCGATGGACGAGATCGGCACGACGGCAAGCGTCATGCGCGTCGAGGGAATGGACCCGGAATGAACAGCTCGGCCGGCACCAGACCCGCCGGCCTACGGTCGCCCTGGCCGGGCGTGATCGAGGCGTACCGCGACCGGTTGCCCGTCGACGCGGCCACGCCGGTGATCACTTTGCACGAGGGCGCGACGCCGCTGCTGCCCGCCTCCACGCTCTCGGACCGGACCGGGTGCGAGGTGTACCTGAAGGTCGAGGGCGCGAACCCAACCGGTTCGTTCAAGGACCGCGGCATGACCGTCGCCATTTCCCGCGCAGTGCAGGACGGCGCCAAGGCGGTCATCTGCGCGTCCACGGGGAACACTTCGGCGTCGGCCGCCGCCTACGCCGTGCGGGCCGGCCTCACCTGTGCCGTCCTCGTGCCCCGCGGCAAGATCGCGCTGGGAAAAATGGCCCAGGCCCTCGTGCACGGCGCCCGCCTGTTGCAGGTGGACGGCAGCTTCGACGACTGCCTGGAGCTAGCCCGCAAGCTGGCGGTGGACTACCCGGTGGCGCTGGTGAACTCGGTCAACCCCGACCGCATCGACGGCCAGAAGAGCGCCGCCTTCGAGATATGCGACGAGCTCGGCCGGGCGCCGGACGTGCACTGCATCCCGGTGGGCAACGCGGGCAACATCACCGCCTACTGGAAGGGCTACCGCGAGTACGCGGCCGATGCTCTGATCGACGCTGCTCCGCGCATGTTCGGCTTCCAGGCCGCGGGCGCCGCGCCGATCGTCCTCGGCGCGCCCGTCCTCTCGCCTACCACCATCGCCACCGCCATTCGCATCGGCAACCCGGCGTCCTGGACGCAGGCCGAACTCGCCCGTGACGAGTCCGGCGGCCTGATCGACGCGGTCACCGACCGGCAGATCCTCGAGGCGTACCGGCTGGCCGCACGCTCTGAGGCGGTCTTCGTCGAACCGGCGTCGGCGGCGAGCATCGCCGGTCTGCTCCAGACCGCGGCGGACGGCCGGATCCCCAAGGGCGCCACGGTCGTGTGCACCGTGACGGGCAACGGGCTGAAGGATCCAGAGTGGGCGATCTCCGCCGCGCCACAACCGGTGACCGTTCCCGTCGACGGATACGCGGCGGCCGCCGCCCTCGGACTCGGTAGCGGCTGACGTGCCCACCGTGCGGGTTCCGGCCACGAGCGCCAACCTCGGACCGGGCTTCGACAGCATGGGCCTGGCGCTGGACATCTGGGACGAGGTGACCGCGACTCCGGTCGAATGCGGGCCGAGCACGGTAGAGGTGAGCGGCGTCGGCGCCACCACTGTGCCGCGCGACGAGTCCAACCTGATCCTGCGGACGATGCGCGCTGCGTGGCTCGAGTTCGGCGTCGAACCCCGGCCGGTGCGGCTCGTCTGCCGCAACCGCGTCCCGCACGCTCGCGGGCTCGGCTCCTCCGCTGCCGCGATCTGTGCCGGGCTGCTGTTGGCCCGCGAGATCGCCGCCGGGTCCGTCGACGACGCCAGTCTGCTGAACCTGGCTAGCCGGATCGAAGGCCACCCGGACAACGTGGCCGCCTGCCTGCTGGGCGGCCTGACCATCGCCTGGACGAAGCCGGCGGGCATCGGCGTTGTCCGCCTCGATGCCAGCGGGTTCACCCCGGTGGTGTTTGTCCCGCCCACCGAGTCGTCCACCGAACAAGCGCGGACGCTGCTTCCTCCTACCGTCGCGCACCCTGACGCCACGTTCAACGCGGCGCGGGCCGCCCTGCTCGTCACGGCGCTCACCGGCCATCCCGGACAGCTTCTGGAGGCCACCGAAGACCGGCTGCACCAGCCCTACCGGGCTCCGGCGATGCCGGAGTCGGCGCATCTGGTGCACGAGCTGCGTGCCGCGGGCGTGCCCGCCGTCTTCTCCGGGGCCGGCCCGAGCGTGCTCGCACTTTGCCGCGACCCCGACGAGATGCGACGGGCGAACGCGCTCGCCCCGGACGGCTGGCAGGTCTTGCCGACCGCGGTGGCCGGCACGGGTGCGAGCCGGCCATGACCGCTGTTCTCCTGAGGCCGGGGAACAAGCCAGGCGTGTCTCTTGTTGTGCAGGATGAAACAGCCGTCTACTCTCATGGCTGTCAGTAACGCCACAGCGCGCCGCGAGGCGCGTGCGCCGCATTCGAGCGACTGGCATCTCGTAAACGTGAGCCGGTACGTGGCGTAAAGACACGCGCAGCGGGTGGCCCCCGCTGACGCAGCAGACCCAGCTCAATTCCGACCTGGGTCAATTACCGGGCCGCCGTCGTTGCCTGCCCGCACGACCGCTGCCTCTTCGGAAGGATCCGACAGCACAGTGACCGACATCCAGGACCAGACAGACGTCCTGCCCGCCGCTGAGCGCTCAGAGCCCGCGGCCAAGAAGCGTTCCAGCAGCCTTTCCGGCATGCTCCTGCCCGAACTCCAATCCCTGGCAACCAGCCTGGGCATTTCTGCGGGGCGGATGCGTAAAGCCGAACTCATCGACGCCATCAAGGCCACCCAGTCCGGGGCCCGCAGCGGCGCGCCGTCGGGCCCGGACGGCACGTCGAACGAACCGACGCCGCCACTCGCTGCGGAATCGGCCGGCCCGAACGGCGCCGCGACGGTCGATGCCACCACCCGCCGCGAGGACTCCCGGCCAGCGCAGAGCGACGGGACCGTCGCCCCGGTCAGCCGTCCGCAGCAGCCGTCCCAGCCCCAGGGCCCGCCTCAGCAGGGCCAGCAGGGCGGCGGGCAACAGGGTGGCCGGGATGACGAAGACCGCGGTGGCCGACGCGGCCGGCGTTATCGCGACCGCCGCAGCCGCAACCGTCAGGGTGGCGGCCAGGGCCAGTCCGGCCAGGGCGGCCAACAGAACGACCAGGAGCCGGCGGTGTCCGAGGACGACGTCCTCGTCCCGGTGGCCGGAATCCTCGACAGCGTCGAGGACAAGAACACGTGGTTCCTGCGCACCAGCGGGTACTACGCCAGCCCGGACGACGTGTACCTCGCCAACTCCTACGTCCGCCGGTTCGGACTGCGCCGCGGTGACGCGGTTACAGGCGCTATCCGCGCGCCGCGCGACGGCGAGCGCCGCGAGAAGTTCAGCCCGCTCGTGCGCCTGGACACCGTCAACGGGCTTGACCCGGAGATGGCGCGCAACCGCGTCGAGTTCACCAAGCTGACCCCGCTGTATCCGCAGGAGCGGCTGCGCCTGGAGACCGAGCCGCACGTGATGACGACACGGGTCATCGACCTGGTGATGCCGATCGGCAAGGGCCAGCGCGCGCTGATCGTCTCGCCGCCCAAGGCGGGCAAGACGATGGTCCTCCAGGCGATCGCCAACGCGATCTCGACGAACAACCCCGAAGTCCACCTCATGGTCGTCCTCGTCGACGAGCGGCCGGAGGAGGTCACCGACATGCAGCGCTCGGTGAAGGGTGAGGTCATCGCCTCCACCTTCGACCGGCGTCCGCAGGACCACACGATGGTCGCCGAGCTCGCCACCGAGCGGGCCAAGCGTCTGGTGGAGATGGGCCACGACGTAGTCGTGCTGCTCGACTCCATCACCCGTCTGGGACGTGCCTACAACCTGGCCGCGCCGGCCAGCGGCCGCATCCTCTCCGGTGGTGTGGACTCGACGGCGCTGTACCCGCCGAAGCGCTTCCTGGGCGCCGCCCGCAACATCGAGAACGGCGGCTCGCTCACCATCCTCGCCACCGCGCTGGTCGAGACCGGCTCCGCGGGTGACACGGTGATCTTCGAGGAGTTCAAGGGCACCGGCAACGCCGAGCTGCGGTTGGACCGCAAGATCGCCGACAAGCGCGTTTTCCCAGCAGTCGACGTCGACCAGTCCTCGACCCGCAAGGAGGAGCTGCTGCTCTCTCCCGATGAGCTCGCCGTGGTCATCCGGCTGCGCCGGGTGCTACACGCCCTCGAGCCGCAGCAGGCCATCGACCTCATGCTCGACCGGCTGCGCAAGACGCGGAACAACGTCGAGTTCCTCATGCAGATTGCCAAGACGACGCCCGGCTCCGACTGAACTTCCCCACCATTTCGGCGGCGCTAGGAAGCCCCTGTGAGGGGGCAATGGTCACCGATCAGACTCGGTGGTGCATCCTCAGGTAACGAATTGGCATCGGGTCATGCCGGATCTTTCATTTGTTCGGCGGGTACTGACATCGTTCCGTTCGTAAGCGGTATCGGCCGCTGTCTGCGGAAAGGACACACGTCGGATGGCAGTAGCAGAGAAGCGCTGGGGCAAGGTCCTGGCCCTCGGCTCGGCGGCGATCGCCGCCTCGCTGATGGTCACGGCCTGTTCCAGCTCCAAGAGCAGTAGTGGGGGCAGCGGCGGCAA